>DAIETB010000178.1:0-6382 GCA_027345925.1 Sulfuriferula sp. | reverse complement strand
AAGGCGGGTAAATCACGCAAATCCATGGGTTCGGCAATTTGCCCTTGGCGACCTTGTCTTTGACCAGGCCGGTTGAGTAGGCATTCAATTTGCCGACTTTAACATCGATATCGGTTTCGCCGTAATGATAGAATGGCGCTTGCAGGCTTTTGATCACACCCTCTACTTTGGGTGCGGCATGCACGGGCATATCGGTGATATGGCCCTTGTCCTTGCGAAACAGGCGCAAAAACTTGTTCAGGCGCACATAGTCGTTGTTCATTTGCCAGAACATTTGTTCTTTGCGCGGGATAACGTAGCCGTCGGCATCGGGTCCCTGCTGCAACAGTTGGCGGATTTCCTGTTGCGATGCCGGAGACAGCGCTTCGTCGGCATCGAGCAGCAATACCCACAAATGCGTGGTTTTGGTGAGCGCGAGCTGTTTCTGCTTACCGTAACCGAGGAAAGGCTGATGATAAATCTGACATCCGTATTGTCGGGCGATATCCAGCGTGGCGTCGTTACTCCCGGAGTCGAGCAAAACGATTTCGTCGGCCCATTTTACACTTTCCAGGCACGCTGTCAGCGTGCGCGCATTATTATAAGTGGTCACGAAGGCGGAGAGTTTTTGCATGAAAATATCCGGAACAGCAGAGTTTGCGAATAGGAAAACTATAACACAGGGCAGGGCGGTCTCTTGAAAATCTTGCACATCATTGCATCGACCGGCGTAGGTGGCGCCGAAAAGCACCTGCTGGATCTATGCCGGCTGCAGCAAGCGAGCGGACTCGATATTGCCGTCGCTTTGCCGGCGGAAGGCGAACTCGCTGCCGCATTGAAAAAACAGGGCACTGCCTGTTATCTGAGCCGGTCGGGGGGGCGCTGGAATCCTTGGGCTTTATGGTCGTTACGCAGACTGATACGTCAGATCGACCCAGATCTGGTCCATGCGCACATGCTCAAATCGGCCGCGATGGTCGGCCGGGCGAACCGCTCGGTTCCCTGCGTTGCCACCGCGCACAATATCGTCAAACACATCGATCCTTTTCGTTTTTGCCGTCATGTCATCTGCGTATCCGATATGGTACGGGATTCCCTGTCCCGTCGGGGATATCCGCCAAGCCGGAGCAGCGTTGTTTACAATGCGGTCGATATGCACACATTCGGTACGGACAAGCGTGATTCGATACGCAGTCAATTAGGCTGGCAGGATAAGCTGGTCGTATTATGCGTCGCCCGTCTGGTTCCCGCCAAAGGGCAGCAATACGCCATCGAAGCCATGGCGCAACTGGCGGCGCAATTGCCGGGGCTGCATCTGGTTCTGGCTGGTTCCGGGCCGGATCGGGACAAACTTACGCGTTTATCTTCCGTGCTGGGCGTGTCGGATCGAGTGGATTTTCTCGGAACCCGGCACGATGTGCCGGATTTGCTTGCGGCTTGCGATATGTATTTGCAACCCAGTCTCAAGGAAGGCTTCTGTATTGCCTTTCTCGAAGCGATGGCGACGGGTTTGCCCTGTATCGGTACACAAACCGGAGCGATTCCGGCTATGCTCGATTCAGGGGTAAACGGATTGCTCATAACTCCGGGCGACAGCCGGGCTATCGCGGAGGCTATCGGTGCGATTGCCGCGGACGGGGACCGGGCGCTGCGTTTCGCCAAGGCTGCCCGGACGGCAGCGCGATCCCGCTTCAGCCCGGATAAGCAGGCAGCCGATACGATTGAGGTTTACCGGCGCGTATTGTCAGGCCGCTGATGCATAAATTACGGCTGGTCCTTTTTAGCCTGCTGGTACTCGCGGGAATGGCGGGTAACAGCCTGCTCGCGCGGGCAGCGCTGGCGAAACATTTGATCGATCCTCTGAGTTTCACCGTCATCCGTTTAGGCAGCGGCGCCATAATATTGCTGGGACTGTCGCTGGCATCCCGCAAGCGTCCCGTGCTGTCCCGTGCAATGCCGTTCATGCTGGGGGCCTATGCGCTGGCTTTTGCTTACGGCTACGTAAAATTAGGTGCGGCCACCGGCACCTTATTCTTGTTTTTTTCCATTCAGGCCGCCATGCTGGGGTGGGAAATACGGCGGGGTTATCGTTTGTCGGCTTTGCAATGGGCGGGCAGCGCATTGACGCTATCGGGTTTATGGCGCCTGGTCGGGGATCATGTACAGGCGAATGATATTACCGGCATAGTATTGATGCTGGCCGCCGGTACGGCATGGGCAATTTACTCGATACTCGGCAGGAATACCACAGACAGCCTGTCAAGCACGACGGCCAATTTCACGGTTGCCGCTTTAGCCATGCTGCCATTGTATATCGCAGTCCATCCGGATTATCCGATAATGATCACATACCAAGGGATGATTTATTCCGGAATATCCGGCGCATTTACGTCGGCGCTGGTATATGTGCTTTGGTACCGATTGCTGAAACAGCTGTCCGGAGTTACCAGTGCGGTCATGCAAATGCTGATTCCCGTCATCGTGGCGGTTGCCGCGGTACCGCTCCTGCACGAACCGATGAGCGCGCGACTGATGGAATCGGGGGTCATGGTACTGTCCGGAATCGCTGTGGTAACCCTGTCGAAAACGCGTAAACCGGTTTAGATCGCAGTAGCGGAAATTTGCGAGTTAGGTCGAAATTCCGCTACGCAAGTCATCGAGCCTGGAGGCCAACTGGCGGATATCGAACTGTTCGATCGCCCTCAGGTTGCCTTCCTGCTGTATGGTAGTGCGCTTTAGCGGATTTTCCGCCAATTCCCGTATGGCCAGCGCCAGATTCTCGGGAGTCAGCGGATTGACCACGACGCCGGTGCGGCCGACGATTTCCTTGATGCCGCCGGCTCCGCTGGTGACAACGGCGGCCGCGCCGGACATCGCTTCGAGTACGGTGCGGCCGAACGGTTCGTCCCATACCGAAGGGATGACGGCGATTTCAGCCCTGGCAAAATAGCGCATGACTTCGTCATGATCGATATAGCCCGTATATTGACATTGTTGTCCTAATGCGTTCAGGTTTTTATGCGTTTGCTTTTCGTATTCCGATACTGTGTCGAAGCGGTCAGCGCCGCAAACGACGAACTTCCAGTCGGGCAGGTACGATGCGATCTGCGTATAAGCGATCGACAGCGGCAATGCGCCTTTTTCCTGAATGATGCGGCCTACGTAAAGAATGATTTTTTCTTTGGCCGCATGCGGCGTATTTTTCGTGTCTATGCCGTTGTGTACGACATGGACTTTGTCCTGACTTCGCGTGAGACCTGCGATAAATCGCTGCCTGATATATTCGCTCACGCAATAAATGGCCGCCGAACGGTCGGCAGCCTGCTGTCTTTGAGCGATTTTTTGCAAGCCTTTCATGCCTTGGGGATCGTTATGCAGATGCAGGCATACGGCTATCGATGACGGCAGGTTTTTATAAAGATAGCGATGGATTAAAGGCCTGTTTTGTACTTCGACGTGCGTGTAGCCTTGAGTTGCAATCCGGTTGGCGATTATGCGGGCATAGGCAAAATTATCTCTCAAATACCATTTTTTCCAGTCTTTAATCTGTACGTAGCGTAGCAAACCGAAATCGGCCTCCGTTCCTCCGTACAGCGTAGTCGTCGTCCCATAACGGCTATGAGCGGTAAAATCGGCCATGCACAGGGCGACTGCACCTTTGAAATGACTGGAATATTGCTCTCTGGGAGGCAGGATAACGGCAATTTTCGGCGTCATGGCGTCCGATCGGGAAATCGGCAATACGCCAGTGCCCAGCCCATGACCATCCAGAAAGGAATAGCCGACCAGCCATGGAAAAAGCTGGTGGATGACGCGACCGGCCATAAACGAACTGTATAGGTGATCGTTAACGCCAAAAACAAATAATTATGGCGGTTGACTCCGATATTGCGAAATAAGCGTCGCATCACCAGAAACATTGCGGTAATAAAGCCGAAGAGGGCGATAATGCCGCCTTCAGTCAGCCATTCCAGATAGATGTTATGAGGATGTGACGCACAGCGCGAATAGCCGTGCCCGACGGGATCATCCGGACCATATCGGCTATCCGGGCAAATCAACCGAAAGTTTCCCATCCCTATACCGAAGACGGGGTGATCCCGGACTATATCGAAGGCGCTGTGCCAAATCACCCCATACGGCGAATCGGGTAAATTTCGGATGACGCTTATGGTCGATTTGACCTGTCTGTCGTATAAGTTCGGTTTCATCGCCATTAATCCGACCATGGCGATTACGAATATAAAGATTGCAATGAGGCCGGTCTTGCGGAAGTACGGTATGAATAAAGTGACGAGTACGATAGAGAGCATGCTGAATATAAACGCCATCCGTTCTCCGCTGAGCAGCACGGCAGTCAGCGTCAGTGCGGCAAAGCCCAGGGCCACCCAATTCTGTTTCTTGACCAGCCGGCCGAATAAAAATGGCATAAATGTCCAGGCGATCATGATGCCGACTATGGGTTTGCTATAGGAAGCGGTCAATCGGTGCGGACTGGCTATTGCCCGCCCGAATACATCGGTCCCGTGCAGATACTGGAATATTGCATCGCCCGCCAGCCACGCGATGGCAATAATGCCGAAATTCAGCAACAGATTGCGCCATTTTTCGTGGATAAGGATCCAGCTTTCCAGTGCAACGGCGAATAGTATAAATCGTATCCACGGAAAAGAATCGATAAAGGTTTTACCCGGATTATCCGTAAAAAAACTTCTGAAACAGCCGTAGGCCCACAGCGCCAGCAATGCGATAACCCAGTCCCGCTTGAGCCACGCAAAGTCCCGGTTTTTGATCGTGTGTACGGAAAACAGGATTACGACAAGCGCAAGAATGATTTCGGCGGCCGCATTGCCTATTGCCAAGCCCACCGGAACCAGTGCAGTCAGATAACCTGCCGAAGAAAGCAGACTCGCGGAAGAAGATTTGTTTGTCATAATTTGTTATGGCGGTCGAAATGTAAAATTACTTTAATTTATCAAATGGTTAGTATAAAATTTGCAAGCTTATTTCAAACCGACGGCCGTCAGCATGGAGGCAATGCGATGCTGGTAGGTATGCTCCGCCAATACGCGTTTATAACCGGCTGTGCCGATAGACAAGGCAAATGCCGTATCCGACAGCAAGCGATCGTAGTACTCGTTCAGCTCATCCAGAGAACGATATACCAGAATTTCTTTACCGACGTCAAAACATCGGTCTATATCCGCCATGTCATCGTTCAGCACCGGCGTCATGCAGCCGTAGGGTTCGAAACTCCTTTGATTAAGTCCGTGCACGACGTTTTTTTCGTTTTTAACGTTTAATACCGCCCTGCAGCCCGCATAAATACAGGGCAGTTTTTTATAAGGCAGGCGGTAGGCATTAATGTCATGCGGCGTGTCTTTCAACGCCGACCAGCCTTTGCCGTACAGCGTAACCGGTTTATGGATCCGGCGCATCATTCTACCGCGTTCCGGACTGTTATTGGCGACATAGACCATCTTGTTGGACCGGGTAACCGGCAACGGGCGAAATGTCTGCTGATTCACCGCCAGCGGAAGATAACTGGTCGATACCGTATAACCGAATGAGCGCAGATCATCGATAAAGGCACTGTCCGTACAAAATACCCAATCGATATAATTAGCGAACAGACTTTCTTCAGCGTTCAGTTTGTCGCCTATCCACGCAATTTTTTTTGCATTCGGACAAATTTCATTACTGATCGCGAACAGGTTTTCCGGCATCCTCAAAGCAGCAATGACAATAAACACAATCAGATCAGGCTTGAATTGTTTGAGCTTTTTTGCCAGGCTGTCGCAAATTACCGCTGATTTGTCCTTACGGATTTTTCCGTACAACTTGAAATATAATGATTGAGCAGGGGTACCGCCATTTATGGCGAAACAATCCGTATCGCAACCGGACTGGATAAATGCTTCAACATTATTTTCCGCCCAATGGATGATGCTATGGTATTTGCCGACCACTAAAACTTTAAGCACGTAAACTCCTTGTTTTCAAGGCTTGGCGCTTGCCCATTTTTCCCCGTAACGCGTCGGTCCAACCCTGAAACACGGCGATTAATTTCGCCGCTTTGTCCTGTTCGTAGAACACAATGCGTTTGACCGATTTCAGGCTGGCAATACCGCCCTTGATCGCCCACCCGAATCGGTGTTTTCCAGACTCTCGTAACAGCATCGTATAATTTCGTGTCATGTAATAGCGCCGGTCCGGAGAATGGTTAGTGGTCCATTTGTGCATTCCAAAAATCCGGTGTCGAGTCGATGCGCCGATTGCATGCTTCATAAGTATCTGGGTAGTTCTGATGATTTTGAAACCGCGCAGTCGAGCGCGCAGGCAATATTCCGTATCGACGAAGTCAATAAAAAAATCTTCTCTGAACGGACCGATTATTGTAAAC
>DAIETB010000158.1:0-6951 GCA_027345925.1 Sulfuriferula sp. | reverse complement strand
ATGCGGATGCCGGGATTTTTTCGTCGGCGGTCGCGAGGACCCGTTGCTGCGCTTCCTTTGGACATAGCGTCGAAAGGCTATGTGCTCGATTGCCGGATCGAATCGGGGGTACATCTGTACTATGAAATTTTCCGCGACGGTAAAGTTGAACATATTGCGGAACCGATTAAAGGGCTGCCGCTCGTATCGGCAATTTATGCGCCGCCAGGAAAGCCCGATGACGATACTGCGGATGATTACCGTTTCAATCTGCCCAAAAAAATGTCGGCCACGCAGGCATCCAGTCATGTTCAGCGGGAACTGGGTCTGTTTCACAAATTACGTTCCATCGTCGTAAATTCTTCCGGTAGCGTTGCTTATTCGGTGGTCGAAGAAAAGGTTCCCCCCAAAGACAAAATTTTGCCGTTCTCATTGCCGCTGGAATATCTTATGGCCGGCGATAAGCTGATTCCTCCATGCGTAACCGGGGTATTGTTCGGCGAATCGGATTTGCTGATTCTGATGGCATATCCCGGTAATGGACGAGTATTCGTACAAACTTCCGTTTCTCCTGACAACCTCGCCGAAATCATTACTTCGTTCGCTGCCGCAAACAGTATCAATGTGAATATTGAAGCGGTCCCACTATATACGGGCATCGAATTTATAAATGCGCTAACGAATATACCAGCCTATCCCTACGATACGGATGTGATGGGTCTGCCGTTGTCATTGGCAGTTAAAGGCGTATTGGCGTTATCGGCGATGACCTTGCTTGCGGCCTCCGGAATGTATTTTTATTTGTATCGACAAACTCAAGCAACCTATTTGACCACGCATTTAATGATCCGGGACAGTCAGTCAATCCAGGCGAATATGCTGGCGAGAATCCGTTCTAACCCTGCCGCCTTAACGTCGGCCTTAGCCGTAAATTATCCATTGTTCATACAGCATGCTACCGAATTATGGGAAAAAGGAGCGACAGTCGAAAGCAATGCTATTCGGGATCGTGAACATCATATGGTGGTATTGCCTTTACGCGAAAAAAATTCGGTTGTTTCCAACGCGCAAATTGTTCAGATGGTACAAAAAAAATATCTTCCAGAAACCTGCAAATTTACAGGATTTACGATAGCCCGGGCAATGAATGCGATCAAGGCGGTTTATGACTGCGTCCCCGTAAGTAGTCCTTTGCAAGTATTCGGTGACGACGATGAAATTAAATAAAAATACCTGGCTGATATTGGTGGCCATCGTGCTTTTGGGTGCTGCGACCAAGATCGCTTTGATCAGTCAGGGCTGGCAGCACAAACTCGTCGATGCTCGTCGCAAGCTGTCAGTAACCAAGGCACGGATGGAAAACGCGCGCACCATTCAGAAAATGGTATTTGCGACCATTCCGGTCGGCAGGGGACATGCCGATGATTTGAGACTTGAATTGGCGCAGGGCGGAGTGGCGCTTTATCAGTGGGCCATTGCTTGCCATTTGATTGTCGGCACCTTGACGATAAATAGTGCGGCCCAAGGCGATGTGCGATTGGCCGCAGTCGAAAAATCGTTGCCGATGACTAACGAGACGATTAAACGCATAGGTTTCTTGTTGAAAGTAAATTTTAACAATTTAAACGATTTATCGGATTTCATTTTAAAAATACCCGATACCGGAGGCTATTTAAGCAACATAAAAATCAAGAATAGCGAGGCCGCATTAACTATAAATTTTATAGGGATATAGGGATAACATGGCTATTTTTCTCGGTAAAAAAAATAGTGTACCGTCGGAGCAGGTATTCGGGGAAGTAGGTATCCCGCACATATCCGAGCTTGATTTAACCCTTACGTCTGCTGGACTTCCGGCAGACGAGCAGCAATTCCCGTCCTGCGGTGAATCGGGTAATCCTGCAATGTCTCATCCATTGCCAGAGAAAACGCTATTCGAAACTACCACCACCCGTAATTTGCCCTCAGCGAACAGTATTGTACCGACGGTATCCCAGCGCACTGCCCACGAAGTACAAACCGACGAGTTAAAAAAATATGCCGGCGAACCGCTGGAAAACATTTTGATAGCTTTGGGCGCAAAACGGGAATATGTACGCGAAGCGCTCAAACGCAAGGCTGAAACTCATGAACCTTTGCCTGTTATCGTCCGAGATATGGGACTGGTCTCACAGGAAATGGTCGCAAAGGCTATTGCTTATCATACTGGTTATGAATATTTCAGCTTAGCCGATGCCGACGCCATGGATTTGACCGACGTCAAAAAATTACAGGAAGTGCTTGATAATATTGTAAAATTTCATTACAGCGGTTACATTTTGGTAGGCTTGAACAATAAAGGCGGCGTCCAAATCGCTGTAGATACGCAAGAACGCGTCAATGAAGCGCGCAATCTGTTTTTCGATTTTCAGCCCTCCATCGTGATCGCTTCGGGGCAGACGATACTTAAAATATATCGCAAGCACTTCGCCAATACCGAATCGGCATTTAAAGTTGCGGTGAATGCGTACCATCTGGCTTTGCAAAGAGGTACGCTAACCGACGAACCGGGCTTGGTGTTTCGGGTCATCGGCACACTGTTACGACATGCGTGTTATGCGGGCGCGTCTGATGTATTTATCTGGTCAACTCGCAAAGTCGGCCAGATCGGCCTCAAGATCGACGGCAAAGGTTCTATTTTTACCGTATTGAAAAACGAAACCTTCGATTCCACCATGGAATTATTGATCAGTTCCTGCGGACTGACCGAAACGATCAAGCTGGGGCCTCAGGAAACAAAAGTCGAATTTACCGGTTCTCCGCCTGATATCAGAGCAGAATTCGATGACATATTCGGACGCTTTCATTTTCGCATGGAAGCCGTCATGAGTCCCGCCGGGAAGAAGAATGTGGTAATCCGTATCAATGACGGACAGTCCACCGAAACTGATTTTTCATCATTGCCTTTCGATGCGCCTTCCCGCGAAATCATATTAAAAAACGTACATGCACCAACCGGTCTGGTACTTATAACCGGTCCTACAGGGTCTGGAAAAACAACTACGATGTACTCTATTCTTCGTGAAATCAACCCCATACAGCGGCGGGTTTTTACTGTCGAAAATCCTGTCGAATACCATAACGGCATGTGGATACAGCATGAATTGCCGAGGCCGAAAATGGACGGCAACAAGCGGCAGACCGAAGGCGATGTTGGCCGGGAATATTTGAAAGCCCTGTTGCGAGAAGCGCCCGATGTCATCCTGTGGGGCGAAGTGCGTGACGATCATGAGCTGGTGAAAACCTTGCTGGCAGCAGCCAATACCGGCCATCTGGTATTTACTTCGCTGCATACCAACTCCGCCCCAAAAGCTGTATTGCGCCTTCTGGAACTGGGCGCGAACCGCGATGCGCTGGCCTCTGTATTGCGACTTGTTATCGCTCAGCGGTTGGTGGCCAAACTATGCGATTACTGCAAAGTACCCGATACCAGAGCAGAAACAGCACGAAGCTTCAAGGAGCATCACATACATCAATTTACGCCTTTTATTGCGGTCGGTTGCCCGCATTGCGGCGATTTCGGTTATCGCGGACGGCAAATGATTTATGAAATCATGCCCGCCAACAATGTACGCCAGCTCATAGAAGAAGGTGCGTCGATATCCAAAATCGAACAGGAAGGAGTACCTAAAACCGATACGATCTGGTATCGCGGCTTGAATCTCGTGGCAGAGGGCATTACTTCCATGGACGAGCTGATGATTAGAGCGGATAGGGGGTGACATGAATTTCGCTTATCGATACAACGCACATAATCAGGCATCCAAAGCGATAACCGGTCTTGTTTACGCCGAAACTTCCGATTCCGCTTATGCAAAATTGAAGCGCGCCGGTTTGCGCGTAGCGATCCTGCATTTCGACATGCTGGGTACGCTAAACGGTTTGTCCGGTAAATTCGATATCCGCGAACTGGTACGATTTTATCGCACCATGGGTAAACGGCTGGAAGCGGGAAAACCGATGATCAGCGGAATGGAAGCCGCTATCTCGTTTACTACCGATCCCTTGCTGGTCAACGCCCTGCGACTCATGCAACAACGCCTGATGGATGGCGCTAAAGTCGCCGACGCCATGCATTCCGCGGGTTTTCCGGAACGCGATTTAAACGTGATACGCGCCGCCGATGCTTCTGGCAAGCAGGGACAGGCTTTTATCAGGTTATCCGAAGACGTGGAGCGTTCGGAACGCCTTCGTTCGGCGATAAATTCCACGTTTCTGCCCATGAAAGTGCTGGCTATCGTCGGTGTGATTGGTGTTTATGTGGCGATGGGCTGGCTTTCGCCGACTATGATCCGGTTTTTTGCGCAGTGGTCCAACGGCAATACTCCGCATTTGCCTCCCGTCATCATTTTTTATAACGTCGTTGCCGTATGGATAGCCGCACATAAAATTGCTGGGGCAGGATTTGTGGCTATTTCGATTTTTGCAGGCAATGGATTATTGAAAAGCCGATGGGTTCGGCAGTCGGCAGATTACTGGAATAACTGGCGGATGATTTCAGAAAAATCCGACCATTCTTCCGCATGGACTTCCTTTGGTCTGCTCTACGACGCCGGCGGCATATCGGCTTACGAATCGGCGGCCGTGGTCAGAAAAAGCTGCATACGTTCGGATTCTCAGGACATGTTTAACCGCATGGACAAGATTTTGCGTCTGGGTGTACCCATTTCCGTGGCGGTAACCCGAGCCGGCTTTCCGCTGTATGTCATCAATGGCGTCAAATCGGCCGAAGAGGGAGGGGCCAGTCTGGCGGAAGGTTTATTGAGCATGGTCTCGGATCTCGAACAGGACGTAGAAGTCATGACCGACATACTCAAAATCAAGATTACCTATTTATCGCAAATATTCGGCGGCTTGATAGTCAGCGGGTTTTTCTACGTAACGCTGTATCCGATGTACATCCAGATCGGACAAAAACTATGATCCCGCTTATTTCCTTTTCTCCGTTGCGCTACACAGGATTTCAGACCGGATTCAGTCTGGTCGAATTGATCATTGCAGTAGCGCTCATCGGAATCATTACGGCGGCGGCCATGTCGTCGTTCAGCGGTAGCGAAGAAACGAAAACAGCAGCGGTTATCAGCAAAATGGAAGAAATTGCCAATGCCGTAGCCATGTATAAGAAGAACACCGGTTGCGTGCCGAATAATGTGTCCGTGCTGTTCAACAAAACCCTGGCAACCGCGGCGAATAATTTTTGCGGCGCGGATACCACGGCTAGTTACGGTAATCAGGATTATATGGCGGCAATGCCTGGTGATGGAAGCGGAGGAGTGCTTCTAAGTCAGGTAGGGGTTTCGGGCGGCGATATCTGGATTCGGCAAAATTTGTCCGGCACCACGCCCAATAACTATGCGCTGGAAGTTTACGGTTTGGGAGATGCTATCAATGCTGTGATAGGGAAATGCAACGGGGTGGATTACACCAATGTGCCGGTCAGCGGTCTGCCCCACGATTTCAACGCGGGAAGCGCCTGCGTGTATGTCACCGCCGATAGCAGTGTGGGGATGTTGATCAGCCGATATTAAATTTTTAATCGAAAAGGAAATTCGAATGAAAGCATATAAAAAAAACCAAATCCGGCAAATGGGTTTCAGTCTGGTCGAGGTCATTATCACGATAGCTATCATCGGCATTTTGACGGCGGGATTGATGACCGCATTGTCCAGCGGAAACGATTCCAAAGTGACGGCATTGTTCGCCAAAGCGCAGGATATCACCAAGGCGGTTTCGTTGTACGAGGCTAAAACCGGCTGTGCGCCCAGCCGATTGGATGTACTTTTCAATAAAGCGCTGGCGACTGCTACGGGCAACTTTTGCGGCCAGGATACTACCGCGCTGTATGGCAGCGAGGATTATATTTCGGCTTTGCCTATCTCCGCTGCGGGCATAGCAGCGGGTTCAACAGGACCTCTGGACTTAACCAAGGTCGGCTTTCCTAATGCCTATATGTCGATTACGCAGAATTACGGGGTTCAGGGATATCAACTGATAATCAGCGGCTTGCCCGTAAGCGATCAGGAGTTGCTGATAAGTAAATGCGACGGTGTCGATTATACCAATGGCACAACCATGCCCGCGGGCGCAGCTATTGCGACCAATCCCTGTGTAGCGGGAGGCAATACGGATGTCGTTATGTTGATTAACAAACAGGAATAATGATGTCGTTCCGCAAATATCAATCTGGCTACATGGCGGTTCTGTTCGCGGCTTTTTTGTCGCTCGGACTTGCGCTGACCATCGGTACCCTGGTCGCGCACCTGCAAAAAACCGGCGCGCTGAATCGCTCGTTTGCGCCGGGCGAAAACAATATGCAGCAGAATGAAGTTATCGCCGATCAGCAACGGTTGTTGGCCTGGTATCAAAATCCCGCCCATGCGTACGTCCTCGATAGCAATCCAGGCCAACCTGCTTTGAATCCGATACTGAGCGAAGCCAATGTGCAACTCGATGGTGCGACTGCCGGCGTGAGCGGTCTGGTCGAGAGCAACGGGGTTGGTTATCACGTTTTTGCCATCTGGTTTCCCTTGGCTGGCGCAACTGGTACCGGGCTGGTATGCCAAAGCTGGCAAAACTCGATATGCACTTCGGTTACGTTCAACCCGGGCACGCTCAATGGGACGCCTGCCAATACGCCTTATATCCTCGCTTCGGGGTTTTCTGTCGAATCGCTCTATGTGCAGCAGACGCGGACCCATATGTACCGCATCGCCGATTTGCTGGTGAACTATTTCGATGACCAGAACGCCACCGACGCCGATGCCAGCGTCGATACAAACTGGTTCCGCAATACGATCTGTCCCGGCAATGGGATGGTGGCATTGCCCTGTTACGGTACAGACAATACAACCAGTACTGCCGTGCCGATTAATCAAACCGTCTTACAGCCCATGATCGGCCTGTCTGCCACAGACACGATCACAGCCTGGGATC
>DAIETB010000127.1:0-4819 GCA_027345925.1 Sulfuriferula sp. | reverse complement strand
AAATCGGAGTCGATTGCTGCGCGCCCGATATTCATGCCGTATTTCCGCATCTTGGCTATAATGGAATTTCCTTTAGGAAGCAGTCCGTCAAATGCGGATGAGAGAAGATTAAATGCGAGTTCTGATAGTTGAAGACGACGAATTGCTGGCTGCAGGCCTTGTGCGCATACTGGATCAGACCGGTTATGCCGTGGATCGGGTCAATAGCGGCGAACGGGCAGATCTTGCGCTGAGTTCCGAATCTTACGATCTTGTCGTACTCGACCTGGGTTTGCCGGGGATCGACGGATTCACCGTGCTGAAACGTCTGCGTGCTCGCGGTCAGTCTTGTCCGGTGATGATATTGACGGCGCGCGACGATGTGGCCGACAAAGTGCGCGGGCTGGATTCCGGGGCGGACGATTATCTGGTCAAGCCCTTCGAGCTCAACGAATTCGAAGCCCGTATCCGGGCTCTGGTGCGACGGGGAACGCAGATGAACAGTTCGCAGCTTGTTTGCGGCGATCTGCAGCTCGACACGATGTCGCATCGCGCCTGGATCAAGCAGTCGCCGCTGAATCTGACGGCTCGCGAATGGGGCGTTCTGGAATACCTGCTCATGCGGCAGGGGCAGGTGCTGAGCAAAGACAAGATATTGCAGGCGGTCTGCAATTGGGACGAAAGCATCAGTCCGAACGCCATCGAAGTCTATATGTCACGGTTGCGCAGCAAGCTGGAACCGGCGGGGGTTCATATCCGCACCATACGCGGCTTCGGGTATCTGCTTGAAGCAGGCGATGCCGCCTAGCATACGCAATCACAGCCTGCGCAGCTTGCTGCTGGCGTGGGTGCTGATTCCCTTGCTGTTTTTGCTGGCGATAGCGACCGGCGGCGCATTCTATATCGCCCGGGTGTCGGTCACCGATGCCTACGATAAAGCCTTGCTCGATCCTATTCAGGCATTAAGCCAGCACATCGAAATCAAAAACGATCATCCGGTTCTGGTCATGTCGCCGGAATCGTTGCGCTCGCTCTTTACGCACGCTTACGACAGCGTTTATTATCAGATTGCCAATGAAGACGGAAAAATTTTTGCCGGCGACCTGCGTCTGCCGCTGCCCGCTTATCTGGGCGCCAAGCCGATATTTTATACGACGCGCTACAGCGGTCGCAAAGTACGGGTGGGAGTGCTGCGGGTGCCGCTGGATAATGGCGCCCGATTCGACAATGTGCCGCATTTCGTCGTCATCCAGATTGCGGAAACCCTGATACGCCGCGACCGCAATCTGTATGAGCTGCTGGCGGTCATGATTGCGCCGGCGCTGATTATTGCGTTCGCGGCGATCCTGCTGGTCTGGTTCGGCATCGGCCGAGGGCTGACGCCGCTGCGTGATCTGCAGGCGGAAATCGCGGCGCGCTCGTTGCTGGATTTGAGTCCCGTTCCCGAAGAACACGCACCGATCGAGGTCAGGCTGGTGATCGGCGCGCTCAATAACCTGTTGCGCGGGCTATCCGCCTCCATCGACGGGCAACAGCGCTTTCTGGCGAATGCCGCGCATCAGCTGAGAACGCCGCTGGCCGGCTTGCAAACGCAGCTGGAAATCGCGCTGCGCAACGATATGCCCACGGAATTGCGCGGCATGCTCGAGCAATTGCTCGATGCCACTCAGCGCGCAGCGCATATTGCCAATCAGCTATTGGCGCTGGCGCGTGCCGAACCGGGCTCGCAATATCTGGGCACTCAACAAAGTCTCGACCTCGCCGAGCTGATAGAACAGAATATCGCGTTCTGGCTGCATCGGGCCGCCGTTAAAAACATCGACCTCGGGTTCGAGATTACAACCGCGCGGGTGCGCGGAGATACGCTGCTGATCGGCGAGCTGATCGCCAATCTGGTCGATAACGCCATTCGCTATACTGGCGAAAACGGCTATATTACCGTGCGCTGCTATCAGGACGGCGGTGCCGTGCTCGAAGTAGAAGATAACGGCATCGGCATCCCCGAAAGCCAGCGCGAAAAAGTACTGGAACGCCTTTACCGCGTCGACGGCAGTCCCGGCAACGGCTGCGGGCTCGGTCTCGCTATCGTGCAGGAAATCGTGCGCCAGCATAACGCTGAATTGCGGATTTCAGACCCGGACGCCGGCATGGGTACGCGCATGATTGTCCGTTTCCCCACGGAAGGCTAAATCCTTCCCATTCTTTAAGCGGTTTTTAAAGGCGTAATCGCCGACCTAAATTTTTTTTGCCATTAATAATTCATTTATTAGTAATAAACTAATGGTATATTTTAATTGTAAATAAATACAAATAAAATTTACTATTAAAGAAGTGTACCGTGGAAAATCCCATAGAGATCCAATTGCGAAGAAACTTGCGTCCCAGGCTGGAGGCGAACCGGCTAACCGTGCTGTTATTGGGGTCGTTTGCCGTCAATATAGCCGTGGGCATTGCTCTCGCAGCCCTGATGCCGCTAAAAGAACGTATTCCGTATTTCGTAACAGCGGATAAGGATACCGGTTTGGTTCAGGTGTCGACGCTCGCTGCAAAACAGTTCTCACCCAACGAACAGAATATTAAATATTTTGCGGCGAAATTCGTCAGGGAATTATTAACAATTGATCCTTACCGCACCAGAAACGAGTTTCTGCCCTCCGCAAAAACCGTCGTGTTAAGCAAGGCAAAAACACAAGTCGAAAATTTTCTGACCGTCGACAATACGCTCGAGCGCATGGACAAGGACCCATCGCTGGCTCGCAACGTTACGCTGCAGCGGATTACGATATTGCCGAGCGCGGAAAATGTCATTACCGCCATAGTCAAACTGACGACCATCAGCGGCAACAGAATAGCGACCACGGTTACCAAAGCGATTACGCTTCATTATGTGCTTGAGCCGGTCAAAAGCGATGAAGAAGCCTTGCGCAATCCCATCGGTTTTTACGTGACTCAATTCACAATCGACGAGGAAATGGGGCAATGAAATCGATGTATTTCCTTGCGGTCTTGCTGCTGTGTTTCAGAAATGCAGTAGCCGAACCCGTATCGTTTCCCTCTCTTGCCGACAAGAGTGACGACAAGAGTAATGCGATCGTGGCGCCCGATTTGTTCGAGGAGACGAAGCTGGTGTCGTACGAATACGATCCGAACCGTACCTATCCGGTCAAGACCCGCGTCAAGGTTTATACCGAAATCGTCGTGCCGCCCAACGAAAAAATCATTGCCTACTATCCTTCCGCAGATGATAAGCGAGGCTGGCCTTATACGATATCCGGCGACAAGCGTCATGTATTCGTGATGCCAAAAGTGGCCGGCAGCGTCAACACTGCAACACTGATGACCGACCAGCGTTCGTATTTGCTCACATTTCAGGCGTCTGCCAGCGGCCCTTGGTTTCAAAGAGTACGCTGGATAGTACCGGCTGCGGATCAGGATGAGCTGCCTGTTCAATACGAAGAACCGCCGCCGGAAAAAAGCGGTAAAGAAGTTCCGCTGACGCCCTCACTGGCGGATATGTTTGTAAATTACGACATTCGAGGCGAAGCCAATTTTGTGCCGTCACTGGTTGCCGATAACGGAAAATTCACCTGGTTCAGGATGCCGCGGGATGTGCAGGAATTACCCGCGCTATTCGTACTCGATGACAAAGACCGCCCGGAGCTGGTTAATTATACGATAGAGCCCGATGGCATGTTCAAGGCGCAGCGCGTGTCGGACGCTTGGCTGCTCAAACTGGGGGATCAGGAAGTCAAAGTCACGGTCAAGGGACGCAAGCCGGTTTCCAGGTCGTTTTTCGGATGGTTCGACTAATGGCTGACACAGATAAAATGAAGGGTAAAGGTAAAATCAGCAAGCATGTCGTGCTGGTCGTCGCTTTAATAATGGTGGGCGGCCTGATTATTGCTTTCATGCTCAAATTCAGCGTCTCGGGCGATGAGCCGCAAAAACGCATGGTCGAGCAAAAGCGTGCTGAAACGATCGCTGCCCAGATCGGCAACGATCAACCCGAGTCGGAATCCAGCGCCAAAGCGGACATAGCGGAACGGGATAGGCTTGCCAAGGAAAAACTTGCAGCCGAAGCCAAAACTGCCAGAGATAACATTGAAAAGGCAAAAAATTCTAAAGCGGTTCGTTATCCCGACAGTAAACTCCCGTTCGAAACCGGCCTGGTCACACCAGAGCAGATCGATAACTATCAAGCCGCCAAGAACGCGCTTAATTATAATTTCGATGCTCTTAAACAAAGCTTGTTCAAGGGCAATGGCCTTCCTGCCAGTTTTGATGAGGCAAAACCTGACGACACGACAGCCGTTTCGTCAGCCGGAATAAAACCCGTCTCGAGCGCCCTTCCTGTCGACGCGGCACAACAAATTAAATCGTTGGACGACAGCGCGGGCAAGCAAGCCCAACTCGCTCTTGCTGCGCAACAAGCCGCCAAAGAAAAGGAAAGCCGCGACCCTAACGAGTTGTGGCAAGAAAAACAGGAAAAAAATAGCGTATTGCAGCAATCGGAACGCTTGCTGCCTGATATGGCGCCTTCCGGCAACTTATTGCAGGAAGGCGCAGTGATGCAATTAGTACTGCTGACCGCTATCGATAATACGTTACCCGGTCACGTTTCGGCCCGGGTAACCGAGAATATTTACGATTCCATTCGCGGTGAGCGTCTGGTCATTCCCGCCGGATCACGGTTGGAAGGTGACTATAACCAGTCCACGCTGTTCGGTCAGGACCGGATGATGTTCGGTTTCAAGCGCATCATCCTGCCGTCCGGCGCATCCATCCGAATTTCGGCCTGGAACGGCACCGATACGCTTGGTCGGTCCGGCGTTCAGGGAGA
>DAIETB010000192.1:0-2103 GCA_027345925.1 Sulfuriferula sp. | reverse complement strand
TGTTCGAGATTGCTGCTGGCGTTCATGCTCAGGATATCGTTGAGACCGGCCGGATTCTCCAGCGAGGCGGCCGTCGATAACTGCGGACGTCCGACATACTCGCTGCCGGAGTTGTCGAGCGTCACGCCGCCGTGAAGTCGTTGCCCCACGGTGCGCTTTGGCGCTGGATCACGACAACGCTGGAACCCGGCGTCGCCCCCGGTTCGAGCAGTGTGTGCACGGACTGGCTGGACAGCGCATCCATCGATTCGATCCCCTGCTCCAGATCGCGCACGTTAAGCGTATCGCCGGCCGACACGGCAAACGCATTGCGCCACGTCCCCCAATCGGTATCGGGCTTGCCGTTATCGGCGCGCACCATCCGCACCGAGGATACGGTGCCGACGTCGATGTGAATATCGAGGTCGCCGGACGACAGGTTCTGCACCGGAAAACTCACGCGGCTGGTAGTATAACCCCTCGCCACGAGCTCGGCGTCCAGCACTTCAGCGGTCTTGGCCAGCGCCTCGGGGCCCACGCATTGCCCGATCAAAGGCAATGCATACCAATTAAGCCAATAAAACTGCCAGGCGCGAGAGCCGCTCAGATGCTCGCTATGGATGACGAAGCACGGCGTTTCCGGCGGCAGTTTGTATAAGTTGGGAATGACGACTGAACCGGCATGCAGCTGGTTACCCTGCGCCGGCAGCATGGCCTGCGTCTGGGCTTGCCGTTCCTGCTGCATCAACACGCCCTCGGGAGCAGCATCGAGCAGGGAAGCCCCTTGCGCAGGCGCCGATTGCAGCAGGCCCGGCAGATTAACAACCAGCACTACGATAAAAACAGGGCGCAACAGGCCGCGAAAATGCAGCACGGGTTAGCCCGGAACGCCGTCAAAGGTGACAAATGACATAACGATGTGTTTCTCGTTTATAATTATATATGCGGATTTTAACATATAGAAAATTTTTGTGTTGATTACTTTGGCTATTGTTATCGCGCTCATTTCTCAACCAAAATTTACACGGGGTAACGCAAGAAATCCGTAATTCCGATCGACTACGCATTGCTGGTTCGAGACTGGACGCAAAACATCGGCAAACCCATCGCAAACCTTATTCGACGACTGCTTGCACGCAAGTGAACGGCACTTGCATTACCTATCCGCCCGCCCAAACGAAATTGCTTTGATCAGGCTTTGTGCCGACTCTTGAAATCGAGCCGTGGCTCCCCCATTTACTACACACATTTTGTTCAACTCTAAGGGAGCATCCGCACCATGACCGTCGCAGCGCATAAAGAAACTCTAGGTTTCCAGACCGAAGTCAAACAATTGTTGCAATTGATGATTCATTCTTTGTACAGCAACAAGGAAATTTTTCTGCGCGAACTGATTTCGAACGCTTCGGATGCCGCCGACAAGCTGCGTTTCGAAGCCCTCTCCGATAATGCCTTATGGGAAAATGATACCGAGCTGAAAATTCGTATCGACTACGATAAAGACGCCCGTACTATTACTATCGCCGATAACGGTATCGGCATGACGCGGCAGGAAGTCATCGAACATATCGGTACGATAGCGCGCTCCGGAACCCGGCAGTTTTTCGAAAACCTGTCGGGCGATCAGGCGCGCGACACCAATCTGATCGGGCAATTCGGCGTCGGCTTTTATTCCGCCTTTCTGGTTGCCGACAAAGTCACATTGACCACGCGTAAAGCCGGCCTGGGCGAAGAACACGGCGTGCGCTGGGAATCGTCCGGCGAAGGCGACTACACGCTGGAAATGATGGAAAAAAAGACGCGCGGTACGGAAATCGTTCTGCATCTGCGCGAAGAAAACGAGGAAATGCTGTCCGGCTACCAGCTCAAATCCATCATTCGCAAATATTCCGATCACATTACGCTGCCTATCGTGATGAAGAAAGAAGAGTGGGATGCCGAAGCACAAACCACCGTCGTCAAGGACGAAGACGAAACCATCAATCAGGCGTCGGCGTTGTGGGCTCGCGCCAAGAGCGATATCAGCCAGGAACAGTACGACGAATTTTACAAACATGTTTCTCACGATTACGAAGCGCCGCTGGCGCACATCCACGCCAAGGTGGAAGGCAAGCAGGAATACAC
>DAIETB010000086.1:0-8985 GCA_027345925.1 Sulfuriferula sp. | reverse complement strand
AACTGTCGTCTATTACCGTTGCGCCATTACGACCCGGCTTATATTGGAGGCGGCCGTAAATGCCGCCGAATTCCTGCAGGCCCGCCACGATTGCCTCACTGGGTATGCCCATCGCCCAAGCAGCGGCGGCTGCCGCCAGCGCATTCATGACGTTATGCCTGCCAGGTACGGGCAGACGTAATGCACGCACATTCCCAGCCAGGGCCAGACGCACATCGCTGTAATCCGCGTGCGGCTCGTATTTGCACCGTATTGCGGCTGTAGTCGAGTCGATGCCGAATTCGATCACTTTTTTATTTACGGCGAGTTGCCGCCATAAAGGCGCATAAACATCGTCGGCGTTAATGACGGCAATGCCCGTTTGCCCGCAACCGGTCAAAATCTCGCCTTTTGCCTGGGCGATCGCCTGCAATGACCCGAGCATGCCGATATGCGCCGTTCCGGCATTGTTAATCAAGGAAATATCGGGACAGGCCAACCGGCTCAAATTATCCAGCTCGCCGCGATGATTCATGCCCATTTCGATTACGCCGTAGCGATGCTTCTCGTTCAGGCTCAGCAAGGTCAGCGGCATACCGATATCGTTATTCAGATTACCCGCGGTAGCCAGCACCGCATCGTCTCCTTCGGCCGTACGCAATATCGACGCCAGCATTTCCTTGACTGTCGTTTTACCGCTGCTGCCGGTAATCCCGATAATGCGGGCGTGCATGGTTTTTCGCCAGTGCGCGGCGAGCATCCCGAGCGCGATTCGCGTATCCGGCACCACGATAGCGGGCTCGGTCGTTCCGGCATCGGCACTGTCGACCATCACTGCCGCAGCGCCGGCATCCAGTGCCGTCCGGGCATAAAGATGGCCGTCGAAACGCTCTCCGCGCAGAGCGACGAACAAGTCGCCGCTACGGATTTTTCGGCTGTCGGTACTGATCCGGTCAAACATCACTTCCCGGCCGCGCACGACACCGCCGGTAATTTTGGCCGCAAGATTCGACGACATCATGCTCACTGGCGCGACTCCAGCGCCAGCCTGGCGACCGATATGTCTTCGAAGGCATACTTTACACCGGAAATTTCCTGGTAATTTTCGTGCCCCTTACCCGCAATCAGCACGACATCCCCGGCTTGCGCCGCAGCGACCGCCTGGGCAATAGCCTGCGCGCGATCGAGCTGCACGTGCGCATCGCCTTTAATTCCCGCGCATATCTCGGCGGCGATAGACTCAGGCGCTTCGCTGCGAGGATTATCCGAAGTAACCAGCACCTGATCGGCCAACCGCTCCGCTATCGCTCCCATCAAAGGCCGCTTGCCGGTATCGCGTTCGCCGCCGCAGCCGAACACGCACCATAATCGTCCTGATGGCAGTATTTCGCGCAAGCATCCCAGCGCTTTTTCCAGCGCGTCCGGAGTATGCGCATAATCCACCACCACCATCGGCTGATCGCCTCCACCCAGCGTTTGCATACGCCCAGGCGGAGCGGCGACCGCACTCAGACCGGAGACGGCATCGTCGAGCGCTACGCCGCTCGCCAGCAATGTAGCCAGTGTCGCCAGCAAATTATGCGCATTAAAACGTCCCAGCAACTTCGAACGCAGCTCGGCTCGTCCCCAATCGGTATCGACCGCCATCGCCAATCCGTCAGGGAGCAGTTGCAACCGGCTACCGCGTACTTCGCCGGCGTCAAAACCGTAGCCTAGACGCTGCGTTGCCGACGGTAACGGCCGACCTGCCAGTTCGCGGCCGAATTCATCGTCCAGATTCAGCACGATGTAACGCAAACCCGGCCATGCGAACAAACGCGCTTTCGCTGCCGAATACTTTTCCATGGTGCCGTGATAATCCAGATGATCGCGAGTCAGATTCGTCAGCATGGCCACATCGAATTCGACGCCATTAACCCGCCCCTGATCGAGACCGTGCGACGTCACTTCGATGACCGCGGCATTCGCTTGCGCAGCGCGGTAAACGCTCAGGGATTCCTGCAGTAATGCGGCATCGGGCGTGGTATTGCCGACATAGTCCAGGTCGGGAGGAAAGCCGTTACCGAGCGTACCTATAATGGCTGTTTTACGCGACAAATCATTTAAAATTTGAGCTATCCATTGGGTGCACGAAGTTTTTCCGTTGGTACCCGTTACCCCTATCGTCCATAGTTCGCGTGAAGGATAGCCGTAAAGAAAAGCCGCTATTCCCCCCAATTGAGTTTTTAGATCGCGTACCGGCAAATTCGGCACCGATTGCCATTCCCAAGGCCAGGCGTAATCTTCTGATTCCCATAAAATTGCTGCAGCACCGGCGGCGATTGCGGCAGCAATATAATTACGGCCGTCTCTGACGGCACCTGGATAGGCAGCGAACGCCATTCCAGGCGTAACATGGCGACTGTCCGCAGTCACGCCGTTCAACTGCCAGCCTTTGCGCTGCAATTCGGCGATGCTGTTTACGCTCATGTTTTTTCATCCTCATAAGTGTTTTTTCCGGCTTTGGGTGGAGGCACCAGAGATTTATCCGGTGCGACATCCAATTGCCGCAGCGCGCTTTGCATCACTTTTTTAAATACGGGAGCTGAAACCGTACCACCGTAATACTGCCCGGCTGACGGCTCGTCTATCATTACCGCAATTATCAGACGAGGATTGCTAACCGGCGCAAAACCGATAAACGAAGCAATGTACTTGTCGGCGGAATAGCCCCCGTGATCGGGCTTGTGCGCCGTACCGGTCTTGCCCGCCACCCGGTAACCGTCCAGTTCCGCTTGCGGCGCGGTGCCTTCCGGACTCACGACGCTCTCCAGCATGGGCACCAGTTCATCCGCGCTTTTTGCACTGTATACGCGCTCGCCGGCACTGACTGCTCCCGTTTGCTTAAGCAGAGTGACAGGTTTGAGTACGCCGTGATTGGTGAAAATGGTATAAGCGCGAGCCAGTTGCAACAAACTTACCGAAATGCCGTTTCCATATGACATGGTTGCCTGCTCTATCGGCCGCCAATGCTGGTAAGGACGCAGGCTACCCGATGCCGCTCCCGGGAAATCCGTTTGCGGAACGATGCCGAAGCCGGAATTATGAAAATCGGTCCAGAGATATTCAGGACTGAGCGATAAAGCCATTTTGGAGGCACCCACGTTGCTCGATTTCTGGATGACCTGCGATACCGTCAGCATGCCGTGGGGATGAGCGTCGTGGATGCGCTTGGTGCCAACCTGAAAACTGCCGCCTTCGGTATCAATCAGCGTCTCCGGCGTATATTTGCCGGTTTCCAGCGCTGCGGCTACTGTAAACGGCTTCATGGTTGAACCCGGTTCGAATTCATCGGTCTCGGCATGATTTCGCATCTGCCAGGGTTTTACGCCGTCAAGATTGTTGGGGTTATACGAGGGGTAATTCGCCATTGCGAGAATTTCGCCGGTGTGCGCATCCAGCACAACGATCGCACCCGCTTTCGCTTTATTGGCCAGGACCGCTGCGCTCAATTCATGATAGGCCAGATATTGCAGCCGCATATCTATCGACAACATAAGATCCTGACCGGGCCGGGGGCTTAATATTCCCTGCACATCCTCGATAATATTGCCTTTGCGATCATGCAGAACGCGGCGGCTGCCGGGTTTGCCCGCTAACCAGTGCTGGTATGATAACTCCAGACCTTCCTGGCCGTTGTCGTCCATACCGGTAAAACCCAGCAAAGGAGCAGTCACATCGCCCGACGGGTAAAACCGGCGATATTCACGTTGCAGATACAAACCGGGAATATCCAGACTAGTAACGGCTTCCGCCTGATCGGGCGGCAATCGGCGCTTGATATAAACGAATTCACGGTCCTCCGACAATTTGGCCTGCACTTCCGCCACCGTCATTTGCAGCACTGCTGCGAGCTGCCGTATTTGCCTCACGCTCAGCTGCACCACTGTAGGATTGACCCACAGTGACTCCATCGGCGTACTGATAGCCAGCGGCTCGCCGTCGCGGTCCTCGATCATGCCGCGGTGCGCAGGCAATTCGACTACGCGGCTAGCCAGCGCGTCACCCTTACGCTGCAGAAAAGTATGATGCAAACCTTGTAAATACACAGCTCGTCCCGCCAACACCAGCAACCATAATAAAATCAGGACCAACACCACGCGGCCTCGCCAGGGCTGCAAATGCAACGCCAGCAAATGCCCCGACGGACGAGTCGTATTCCTCATCACGGCGGAGTTTCCTGCGGTTTTTTCGCATAAATCACGTGCATGTGAGTCGCATCCGGCAATTGCATTTGCAACTGCTCTGTTGCGATTTTTTCAACCCGTTCGTGTCTGGCCCAAGTGCTTTGCTCCAATTGCAGTTGCCCCCACTCGACATCGAGTTTTCGCTGTTGCTGTTGCGCCTGCTGCAGGGCAATAAATGCCTTGCGTGCCTGATGCTGACTCGTTACCACAGCCAGCGAGCACAGAACGACCGCCATCAACAGCATTAATTGCACACGCATCAGTTCGCCTCCAGCACGCGCATGACCGCGCTGCGCGCGCGTGGGTTAAGCGCAATTTCGCTTGTGTCCGGATAAGCCGCGCCGCCAACCAGTTTCATTTTCGGCTGCGGTATGTCCGCCGCCCGTATCGGCAAATGCCTCGGCAAAAGCGGCGGACTGGATTTTTCACGCATAAATCGTTTGACTATCCGGTCTTCCAGCGAATGAAAACTGATCACTACCAAACGACCGCCGCTTGCCAGCAACTGCGAGCATCGCGGCAACGCTAGCGACAATTCCTCCAATTCGCGGTTGAGGTAAATCCGTATAGCCTGAAAGGTGCGAGTCGCCGGGTTTTGCCCGAGTTCGCGGGTGGGGACGACGGACGCGATGAGCTGCGCCAACTGTTTTGTGGTTGCGATCGGCGCAATAATTCTTTGCGCAGCAATCGCTCTTGCAATCGCCCTAGCATACCGCTCTTCGCCATATTGACTGATCACCTTTTTTAATTCGTCTTCATCGACTTTTGCCAGCCATTCGGCGGCTGTTTGCCCGCACGTACTGTCCATGCGCATGTCCAACGGCGCATCGAAACGGAAACTGAATCCGCGCTGCGCATCGTCCAATTGCGGAGAAGATACCCCCAGATCCATCAATACCCCGTCTACCTGCATAATTTCGCGTTTCGCCAATTCGGCAGCAACATGCTCGAATCCGCTATGCACCAGCTCGAAGCGCGGGTCATTCCAGCCGGCTCCTGCCGCAATCGCCGCCGGATCTTTATCGAAACCCAGCAAGCGCCCCCGCTCGCCCAACCGCTCTAGAATACGGCGGCTATGTCCGCCGCGTCCGAATGTAGCGTCGACATAAATACCGTCCGGCTTGACCCTCAACGCTGCAACCGCCTGTTCCAAAAGCACCGTTTCATGCCGCAAGCTCACGCTCACAACGAGAAACCTGCCAGCTCATCCGGTATTTCGCCGTTTTTAAATGCAAGCGCTTGCTCCATTTGCTCCTGCCAGCGCATTTCGTTCCATATTTCGAATTTCGCGCCCTGCCCAACCATCACCACGTTTTTGTCCAGCGCAGCGAAATCGCGCAGCATGGACGGCAATAAAATCCGGCCGGTCGCATCCATCTCCAGATCCGCCGCGTTACCTACCAGCAAACGCTGCAGATTGCGTGTCTTCGGATCAAAACTGGACAGGCTGTTCAACTTTTTTTCTATCGGCTCCCACGCCTGCAACGGAAACAATAGCAGGCACTTGCCCGGATCGGCCGTCACCACCACCCTGCCGTCGCCCTGCGACGACAACTCGTCACGGTACCTGGACGGCACAGTCAACCGTCCTTTGGTATCCAAGCTCAGTGTAGTTACGCCACGAAACATGTTGAAATCCGTTAAAATCTGTCAGGAAATATCCCACTTTTTACCACCAAACACCACTTCTCACCACTATAGATAATAAAAATCGACTGGTCAAGCAAGAATTAAGGTTTGTGTAGATATCACAAAGACTTAGGAAAAAAGAGCGCACCGAATTCTTCTCGACAGGTCCGGCGGAAAGACCAGCAAAAATAAAACGGCGATAATTTTTGGCCATCCGCCTCCCGCAACGCTTCGCATTCCAGACGACGTACGAGTTATCTGAAACAAAATCATGAAAATATCTATTATTAATAATAATATTTATGCTATATTTAATTTATTTACATAAAATACATCCAGGCGCATACCTGCGTTGCCTTGATTTTGTCCATTCCCGGAGATTCGTTATGAAAACGGTTTATAAATTTATCGTATTGCTGATATTTTTCAGTCTTATCAGCTTCCGGACTGCCGCCAATCCGCTACCGAACGCGGGCATCCTGCTGGCCCAAAACGACTACAGTGCCGATGCACGCCCGCTGACCTACCCAAACAGGCAGAAAATTTACGGAACCTATACGCGCACTTACATTCAAGATAACCGAAAAACCATGGGGACCTTCAGCGGCAAAAACGAGCCGGGCACGCTCATGCTAAACGCAGCCCGACCGAAATCGGGTTATAACTCCGCCGTACTGGATCAATACACGACCGACAAACGGAGTTTTAATGCTCGAAAAAAGCAATTGGCCGAGGAAGTCAGAAAACATAACGAAAACCTGGACTGGAGCAACAGGGAGAGATTTTCCGGCGACAAAAGAGTGTACGTTACGTATACCCGGCAAAACGTGGTGACCGGCGTGCGCAAATACGGCACCTATATCGGTTATGGCAACCCGCACGGTATCGTGGCGGGAAATACCCGGGTAGCACCCGGATATTATCATCGGGATGCGAACGGCAATCTGGTTGACGACAGGAATTTTGACCAGCCGAAACTGCATACGCACACCACGGACATGAATCAATTCGTGTATCAGGCCAACGATCTGGCCGAAGAGCTGCGCGACAACCGGGAGGACGACAACGAACCTTATCTGCGTTAACGCGGGACCAAACGTAATCGGCCCGCTCTTTTCCGTCTTTACAAGCGGCAGGGGATGGGCGTTGCCGGTATCGCTGCGGCAGAATTCCCGAATCAGCGATTACTTCCGCCGACTCATCAGGCCGCTTCGAAGAATTCTTTCAATACCGTGCGCTCGACCATTACGCTAGCTTTGCCGTCGCTCAGCCATAACTGACCATCCTGCACCGTGCATTGCAATTGCATGTTGCGCTGTGCGAGAGCCGCCAGAGCCCGCGTGCTTTCCAGCGAAAGATTAATCACCGTAAGATTTTTTTGCCGGGCAAACTGGCTGCTGTTTTGCGCGTACCAGATATCGGCCGTCCTGCCGCCGTAGCAGATAACGATGACCTGACGTGCGCGACCGCAGGCTTTGCGTATCAGTTTTTCGTCGGGCGTTCCGACGTCTATCCACAATTCGATGGCGCCGGTCAGGTCTTTCCGCCAAAGATCGGCTTCTTCCTCCATCGTCATGCCCTGACCGAACTCCAGATATTCGTGCGCGTAAACGGCAAAAGCCAGCAATCGCACCATCATGCGCTCGTCGGTTTCCGAAGGATGGCGAGCCAAGGTCAGCGCATGATCCTGATAATAATGCCGGTCCATATCCGCGATTTGCAGATTAGCCTTGAAGATAGTCGCTTTAATGGCCATATTTGTTATACCGGGCCGACCGGAAATGAGCGCGCAAAACGGTGCCGATCATTAACGTCCGGTACTTCCAAAACCACCCGTACCGCGTTCGCTGGCAACAAATTCGTCGACAATGTTGAATTGCACGCGCACTACCGGAATCACCACCAGTTGCGCAATTCGCTCCAGGGGATTAATGGTAAAGACGGTATGGCCGCGATTCCACATCGACACGAAAATCTGCCCCTGATAATCCGAATCGATCAGCCCGACCAGATTGCCGAGTACGATACCGTGCTTGTGGCCCAACCCCGACCGCGGCAAAACCACGGCGGCCAGGTCCGGCTCTGCAATATGTATCGCAAGGCCAGCGGGAATCAGCAGCGTCTGCCCGGGGGCGAGCTCCATCGGCAGTTCCGTACACGCCCTCAAGTCAATACCGGCAGACCCTGCCGTCGCATAAGCGGGAGGATGATCGTGCAGCCGCGCATCGAGAATTTTAATATCTATGATCTGTGCCATGAAATTTCCTGAAACTTACGCGCCGTCGTATAAACGGGCGATATGATTGACAAGTTGCCGCGCAATCGTCAGCTTGTCGGCTTTGGGCAAAGGATGGCGACCGTGGTCGTCGAGCAACAACACTTCATTGTCATCGCTGCCCAAGGCATCCTGGGCGCGGTTGACCACCAGCAGCGGCAAGCGTTTACGCAATCGCTTCGCCTCCCCCAATTCCGGCAGACGTTCGGTTTCCGCGGCAAATCCTACGCAAAACGGCGGATTCGGCCTATGGCTGACTTGCGCCAGTATATCGACAGTGGGCACTAACTCCAACGTCAGCGGCGCCTCCGTTTTTTTCAGTTTATTGATATGCGCCTGCAACGGACGATAATCGGCGACCGCCGCCACGCTAATAAAAATATCGCACATAGCGATCTGCCGATTCACCGCGTCGAACATATCGGCGGCGCTTTCCACCGCTATCAGCCGCGCCGCAGCCGGCAGCGGCAGGCACGTCGGGCCGCTGATCAGCGTAACGCTGGCGCCGGCTTCGATCGCCGCTTGCGCGACGGCGTATCCCATCTTGCCCGAACTCAAATTAGTCAGCGCCCGCACCGGGTCGATTTTTTCCAGCGTCGGCCCCGCCGTAATCAGTACGCGCCGTTGCGCCAGCACGGGCTGAGCCTGCCGGGGCTGCCCGCTTGCTGCATGTCGCGCCGCAATCGCCGCAAAAATCGCCTCGGGTTCCAGCATGCGGCCGGGACCGACCTCGCCGCACGCCTGCTCGCCTGCCGCCGGCCCGAGCAGAGTAACGCCGTCCGCGGCCAGTTGCCGCGCATTGCGCCGGGTTGCCGGATGATTCCACATCTGCTGGTTCATGGCAGGTGCGATCAACAGCGGACACGACCGCGCCAG
>DAIETB010000067.1:0-2510 GCA_027345925.1 Sulfuriferula sp. | reverse complement strand
TGTCCTTGATGCATTTGAAGGTAAAATGTGAGGTTGCTGCTGGATAGGCATATTTTTATTTGGCTGCTCGACGACGATGCACGTTTATCCGATACGGCCTGGTAAAGAATAGAAAAGGCGAATGAGGTATATGTAAGCAGCGCCAGCTTATGGGAAGTCGCTATCAAGTACCAATTGGGTAAATTGCACATCGAGCCCGAAAAACTTGTTGACGCGGTAGCGGCAAGCGTTTTCTCGAACTGCCCGTCACGTTTCATCATACCTTGGCGCTACGCCATTTACCCGCTTTGCATGGAGATCCGTTCGATCGTTTACTGGTGGCGCAAGCGATCAGCGAACCGATGAACATGCTGACCTCCGATACTATGCTGCAACAGTATTCGGCACTGGTGTTTCCTGTTTGATTTTGGAGATATGCACGATAAAGCGTCCGGCGGATTCAGGCAGGAATGTTATACTTGATTCCGGTAAACTTTTTGCCGGAGTACCGGGCATAATCTGGATTAATCATGGAGAAGACAATGACACTCAAAAGCAACTCATTCGATTTTGCAGGCGTACGCAATTTAGCCGCTGCGGCACTGGTTTCCGTTCTGGCGTTTTCTTCCGCTAACGGAGTCGCTGCCGGCACCGACCCTCATCAGGCGAGCACCAACGCGCGTATTCAGGCCATGCACGACAAGCTTAAAATCACGCCCGCCGAAGAAGCGTTATGGAACAAAATGGCTCAGGTCATGCGCGAGGATGCAAAAACCATGGACGCGCTGATTCAGGCCAGAATCGATCATAGCAAAAGCATGAATGCTGTCGAAGACCTCGAATCCTACAGCAAGATTACGGAAGCGCGTGCCGAAGGCGCCAAAAAACTGATTCCGGTCTTTTCCGCGCTGTATGCCAGCATGTCTCCGGCACAAAAACACGAAGCCGACACTATGTTTCGTAATAGCGATAAACAGCATGCCGTTCAAAAGCCTAAACAATAATGAATCTTGATATCCGGAAAGGCAAGACTGTAATGAAATCGGTAATGGGGTTGTTTATGGCCGTTCTGCTCGGCGGCCTGCCGGGTACGCCGGCGTTTGCGGATCCGCACGATAACGGGGATGGTCGGGACTGGCACGGAGATCGCGGCCGCCACCGGGGACACGATCGGGGAGAAGATCGCAGGCACTGGCGCGATTACCGGCAGCCTTACGGTTACGAGCAGCCCGTTTATGTTCCTCCGCCGGTCTATTATCCGCCGCAGCCGGCGCCCGGCCTCAATATATTTATCCCGCTTAATCTGAGGTAGCGGCAAGAAATATAGCCAATCTGGGGAGACAGGGTCACAAACCGGTGCGCAAGCACGTCTATGCATGGAACGGTAATGTATGGACAAGGAGAATACGTGAACTCATCGCCCGCGCTTTTCAATCAACATCGGTCCAGGCTGTTTGGACTTTCATATCGCATGCTGGGTTCGCGCGCGGATGCCGAAGACATCTTGCAGGAGGCGTATATACGCTGGCTCCGGGCAGATATATCCGAATTGCGCAGCCCCGAAGCCTGGCTGGTTACGGTAGTGACCCGGTTGAGTATCGATCGGCTCCGGCTTGTACGAAAGGAACGGGAAAACTACATCGGCCAATGGTTGCCTGAGCCTTGGGTTACGGAATATGAATGCTCAGCCGAGCAGTCGCTGGAATTGGCCGGTGATCTGTCGTTGGCGTTTCTGGCGGTGCTCGAACGGCTCGCTCCCGAAGAGCGTGCCGTTTTTCTGCTCCATGATATTTTTGAATTTTCTTATCCGGACATTGCGCAGATGCTCGGTAAAAGCCAAGCCAATTGCAGGCAGATGATCCATCGTGCCCGACTGCGGGTCAGGCAGGATCGTCCCCGTTTCTCGGTCGATCGGGAAACGCATCTTCTTTTGCTGGAAAAATTCATTGAAGCGACGCGCACTGGGGATCGTGATCAATTAAAAGCACTGTTCGCCGATGACATTACGCTTACCAGCGATGGCGGCGGCAAGGTGATGTCCGTCAGGAAAATATTGCACGGGCCGGAGCGCGTATCGCGCCTATATCACGCCATCAAGCGTATGCTGGACGGGCGAATGACATTTCGCATTGCCGGGATAAATGGCACCCCGGGCTTATTGCGTTATGTCGACGGTATGCTGGATGCCGCAACTTCGGTAATTACCGACGGAAAATACGTGCGGGAAATTCTGCATGTACGGAATCCGGACAAATTGGCGCTGATAACATTGCGTACTTTGCCGTGAAAATAGTTCTTGTTCCCAGCTTGCTGTCACAATAGAACCGCTCATTACGTCTTATTATGTGACTGCAGCATTTCGCTCGCTGTCATTGATAACACAGAGAGGTTTATTTTGGAAAAGCACATCGATTACCCAACGATCGCACCACAGGTTTACAAGGCAATGGCCGGCCTGGAAATTTATGTCCGGCATTCCGGCCTGGAGCCTGACTTGCTTGAACTGGTAAAAACGAGAGTCTCGCAGATTA
>DAIETB010000032.1:0-4022 GCA_027345925.1 Sulfuriferula sp. | reverse complement strand
TGGCAAAACCGGAATTATGCCGATTTCGACGCCTATCTCGCGTGCATGAACAACGACAAGCGCAAAAAGATCAAGCAGGAGCGCCGCCGCGTGCGCGATGCGGGCATCGGTTTCGAATGGCTGGTCGGCGAGCAGATTACGGCAGCGCACTGGGAGTTTTTCGTCGAATGCTACAATCGTACCTATCTGCAGCATCGTTCCACGCCTTATCTCAATCTCGATTTCTTTCGCCGGATCGGCGCGACGATGGGCGACAAGGTATTGCTGGTGCTGGCGGTGCGAGACGGACGGCCGATTGCGAGCGCGCTGAATATCTTTACGCGCGACACGCTATACGGACGCTATTGGGGTGCGCTGGAATTCCATTCCGGTTTGCATTTCGAGGCGTGTTATTACCAGGCGATCGAATTTTGCATTGCGCGAAACATTGAGGTATTCGAGGGCGGCGCGCAGGGCGAGCACAAACTGGCCCGGGGTTTTCTGCCGGCGATCACCTGGTCGGCGCACTGGCTTGCGCATGCGGGGTTCGGTCGGGCGGTCGAGGATTTCCTGGCTCGCGAAACGACGGGCGTGACCGATTACGCCGACGAGCTCCATGAGCGCAATCCGTTTAAACTTCAGGAGTAACGCCGGGTTTGCGCCATACCAGCAAACGATTGTTGGCGGGCATGGCGATGTCTTTCGTTAATATCAACCCCTGGGCTTGAGCCAGCCGGTCGATTGCCGCAAAATCCCGGATACCGCTTTGCGGGTCGCGGGCTTTTAGCCACGCGTCGAACCGGGCGTTGCTCGTGGAAGTATATTGCCCGTCGTAATTAAACGGACCGTACAGGCATAAGATGCCGTCAGCATCAAGAATACGGCCGATTCCGGCAAACATTCTGGTCACAGCTTGCCATGAGACGATGTGTACGGTATTGGCGTTGAATACCGCATCAAAATGGTCGACAGGCCATGGATTATCGTTCACGTCGAGCGCGACCGGGGCGAGCACGTTAGGCAACGCCGCTTCCGTCAGCCACGCCAGAATGCCGGCATGATTTTCCGGCAACTCGCTGGTTTGCCAGATTGCATGCGGCAGCATTGCGCCGAACAATACGGCGTGCTGGCCGGTGCCGCTGGCGATTTCCAGTATACGTCTGCGGTCGGCAAACATCGTTTCCAGATAAGGAAGAATGAAATTCTGATTGCGTGCAGCGGAGTCGGAGTAGGGTTTTGTGTGCATGGCTGGCAGTATTTGTCGGCCTCCGGTAATTTGATATCGAAAATCCACGAAAGACCGGAGAATGTCGTGTTCGGACGCGATCTGGCATCCTGGAATGGCCAACTCTGTCAGCGCATTGCCAAGTAAGGCTTGTATTATAATTGCAGTCTTGATGCTATTGAAGGAAATTTATGCGACCGGAGAGTCCTGATGTCCGAAAATCCGTCCGCTCCGCCTTATTGGCAGGCAGTATCGCAATTGCCGTTAATATGCTGTTATTGCAATGGAGTGCGAAAGCGGGCCTGCTGACAGGACAGGGCAGTCTGTCGCAATTGCTGGTCTGGCTGCATACAGGGCGACTCATGTGGCAATTGCCTCCGATCGAAGGCATCCCGGCAACTGTATGGCGACCGGTATTTCACGTTATCGTGGGTCTGATCCTGGCGATTTTTTACGCGCTATTCCTGGAACCTCGATTGCGCAAGGTGTTTAGCCCCTTGATCAGCGGATTGTTTTACGCCCTCGGCATCTGGCTCGTCAACGCCTGGATAGTATTGCCGCTGCTGGGCATGGGCATTGCCGGCGAGTCGATCGTTCCGGCAAGCGGCATGATTTATTTCGCTTTTGCGCATACCGCGTTTTTTGTGATTCTTTCGTTGCTGTACGCAAAGTTTAAACGACAGCCTTCTTGATGATCAAAAGCAGTTCGGGAACTGATGGCATTGCTGTTGTATATAACTCAACGACTGAGATTTTTGCGGCGGCGATGTCGACCTGATTGTGTTGGAAATCCGACAGGCTCATAGAGCATCGGCACAGTCATTTTATTAACAAAGCCTGTCCGGGACGTTGCCGGTATTGTGTGTCCTTGGCACCTTTGGCGGCGGCCCGGGCGACCAGCGGATCGATGTCCCGCTGCAATTGTTCGCGCTGTGCCTGGCTGATATTCGGATTGCGCGAGATGGCGTGACGTACGTTAGGGTCTCGATCGTTGACGCAGGCGGCGACCATTTCCGCCGTCAGGTCCGGACGTTTTGCGATGCACAAACGGATAACGTGATCCTGGTCGGCGATTAGTGCGGCGATTTCTTCGGCGCTGAGGTCGGCGCGGCGAGCGAAATAGCATTTGACGACCATCCATTGCTCCCGCACCATAAATGGGCGGTAAGCCAGCGGCAGTGCTTGGCTCAGTGCCAAATTCAGGCGTTCTTCCAGCGGCAGCGCCTTGTATTGTTTTTCTAAATCACTCATTCTCTCAATCCTGGCTTTCCAATATGACCGAACTATGAAAAAATGTATGTAATTGTAACGGATTAGACGCGGGTGGCGAATATGATCGATAAAGATGGGTATCGCCCCAATGTCGGTATCATTCTTTGTAACGCCCGAAATGAAGTATTTTGGGGTAAGCGGATGCGACAGCATTCCTGGCAGTTTCCGCAAGGCGGCATCAATTACGGCGAGAATCCCGAGCAGGCGATGTACCGCGAATTGATGGAAGAGGTAGGCCTGGAGCCGCAGCATGTCCGGATACTTGGCCGTACGCGCAACTGGTTGCGCTACGATGTGCCCAGAAACTGGTTAAGGCGGGATTGTCGCGGTCATTATCGCGGGCAAAAACAGATCTGGTTTTTGCTGCGACTGACCGGCAGGGATTGCGATGTCTGTTTGCGCGCATCGACGCATCCGGAATTTGATGCCTGGCGTTGGAACGATTATTGGGTAGCGATGGAGATGGTGGTGGATTTCAAGCGCGAAGTGTATCGCGCCGCCCTATCGGAACTGTCGCATTATTTGGACCGGGACCTGGCTTTGCGTCAGGCTACGCCCGAGGCGCACAGAGATGGATTGCAGGTAAATAAATAGATGCAATTATTGTTCGAATCGTTTGATCGTTCCGTTTATTATGTCCCGGGCAGCAGACCTGCGGTGTTTTTTCTGGCAGACCGGGAAGGCGGCGGCATACTGATCAATTCGCCGCGCTATTCGCCGGAATTGTTGGCATCGCTGGAAGCATTGTTACCGCTCAAGTTTATTTTTTATCCGAGTTATCTCGGCGCGGCGGATGCGGATGCCTGGCGCGAAGCGAGCGGGGCGAAAACCATGGCTTACGGACATGAGGCGAAGCGGATAGACGGCACGGTCGATCTGGTCCTGGAACGCGAAAACCGGTTTTCGCGCACGATCGATTTTTTGCCTATGTCGGGCCGCACCGAGAGCAGTTGCGCCCTGCGTTGCAAAAACAAGCCGGGACTGATATTTTTCGGGCCTGTTTTGTCGACAGCCGAATCGGGCTGGCCTACACTCAAACCTCAGCCGGACGATTATTCATACGAAAACCGTCTGTTCGGCGTGCTCGGATTGCAGGATGTCAAATTCGAATACGCATTTACCGACGATTTCGATCCCCGGACCAGCCGGTTCGGGCCGGGTGCCGATATGGCCATACAGCGTGAACTCGCGCAGATATTCGACTGATACCGTCAATTAATTAAAGGAAGCCGGATATGGCAATCTCAGAATTGCAAGTGCAAACCGCGTTGAAAAGCGCGATAGATCCGAACACGAATAAAGATTTCGTAAGCGGGAAAACCGTACGCAACATTAAAATTTCCGGTAACGATGTATCGCTGGAAGTCGTCCTGGGATACCCGGCTCAAAGCCAGCTTGGAATTATTCGCCAGATCGTGACGGAACAATTAAAAACCATTACCGGTATCGGCAAGCTGGACGTGAGCGTCAGTTTCAAGATCGTGTCGCACAGCGTGCAACGCGGCGTGAAATTGATACCTGGGGTTAAAAACATTATCGCCGTGGC
>DAIETB010000025.1:0-3866 GCA_027345925.1 Sulfuriferula sp. | reverse complement strand
ATCGGCATCGACGTCTTCCTCTTCTTCATCCATTTCGCCGTCAGCCGTCTCATCTTCCGAAGCGGGCGCGATTGGTGTTGCAGCCGCCGCTGCGGCCTCGAGTTCAGCTTCGCTGGCGACAATACCATCTACGAATTCGTCAATCCGGATTTCGTCGCGTTCGACCTTGTCTACCAGGGTCAAAATCTGGTCGATTGTGATCGGGCATGCAGAAATCGCCTGCACCATATGTTTCAGGCCGTCTTCGATACGCTTGGCGATTTCGATTTCGCCTTCACGCGTCAGCAATTCAACCGTACCCATTTCGCGCATATACATACGCACAGGATCGGTAGTCCGACCAAATTCGGAATCCACGGTCGATAACGCGGCTTCGGCTTCAGCAACCACGTCCTCATCGGCGACCGCAGGCGTTGCATCCGACATCAGCAGCGCTTCGGCATCGGGCGCTTCGTCATAGACCTGAATGCCCATATCGTTAATCATGCTGATCACGCCCTCGATCTGCTCGGCATCGAGCATATCGTCAGGCAGGTGATCGTTGATTTCCGCGTAAGTCAGGTAACCACGCTCTTTACCAAGTACAATCAGATTTTTGAGACGGGCACGACGTAATTCCGCGTCGGTTTGTTTAACATCATTCTTGTCTTGATCGATCGCCATAATAAAATGTATCCAATGAGTACTGCTTAAAAATGTGATAATTATACCAGCCAGCGCATCATTCCAGCTAAATCTTCACCCTGAACGATTATCTGACTAGCGTAATTGCTGTAATTCTTTTTTTTCCGCTTCGGTCAAATCCCGTAGCGATTTTTGTGCCAGAATCTGCATGCGCGATTGCTTGCCTGTCGCACGCAATTGATCCAGCGCCAGATTGAACTCCGGGGCCACATCGAAATCGGCTTCCCAATCCATGATTTCTGCCCCACACTGCTGAATATTGGCGGCATGGGTCTGATGCCGCCCCTGTTCGATCAGCATTGCCGTATCCAGATGGGGATACTGACGCAAAATTACAAGTACTTCGCGCAATGTTTGCGTATCGCTATCATTTTGCGTCAGTAACTCTTCATTCATTTGCTGCGCCAGAGCCGGATTAAACAGTACCATCCGCAGCAGCTGTCGACTTATTGACGCAGGTGCCGGACGTTTTGCGCGCGCAGGTGACGCGTACACAGTACGTGCCGGTTTGAGATTCCACAATCCGGTTAGTTCCGCCATCTCGATCTGCACCAGCTCAGCCGCGCGCTTGCGCAACATCAGCGCCAGGCTGGGTGCTGTCACTTGCGCAATCAACGGCTGCAGCGCTTTCAAAAAAGCGCTTTTGCCTTCATCCGTCATCAAATCATGCTGCTGTGCAATCTGCTTGAACAAGTAAACGGACAGCGGCACCACCGAGCGGGTCAGAAATTCCTCAAATCCCGCCCGCCCGAACTCGCGGACATAACTGTCAGGATCATGCGATTCCGGCAAAAACAGAAAACCCAGGCGGCTACTGTCAGTCACGATAGCCAGACTGTGTTCCAGCGCTCGCCATGCGGCCCGTTGCCCGGCACTGTCGCCATCGAAACAGAAAACCACTTCATCGGTATGCCGCAACAGCTTCTGGATATGCGTCGCCGTCGTCGCTGTACCCAGCGTCGCCACAGCGTATTCCACGCCGTGCTGTGCCAGCGCTACCACATCCATGTAACCTTCAACCACAATCACCCGGCCTGCATCGCGAATCGCTCGCCGCGCCTGGAACAACCCGTAAAGTTCACTGCCTTTCTGGAACAAGGGTGTTTCCGGGGAATTCAGATATTTAGGCTCGCCGTTATCCAGCACCCGGCCGCCGAAACCGATGACGTCACCCTTTTGATTAATAATCGGAAACATCACCCTGTCGCGAAAACGGTCATAGCGCTGCCCGGCATCGTTAACCACTACCAGACCCGCTTCATGCAATACCGGGTTGGTATACTGCTCGAATACCGTTTCCAGATTCTGCCAGCCGTTCGGCGCGTAACCCAAGCCGAATCGTGCCGCTATTTCGCCGGTCAACCCGCGCTTTTTCAAATAGGCGATGGCTGTCGCCGAAGCCTTGAGCTGCTGGCGATAATACTGCTCGGCCTCCTGCATGACTTCAAGCAACCCGGCTGTCTGCTGCCTGCGTTGCGGATTGGGTGAGGCAGTTTCCGGCACCACCATGCCCACCTGATCTGCCAACGCCTTGATCGCATCGACATAACTCAATCCGGCATATTCCATCAAAAAGCCGATTGCCGTACCATGCGCGCCGCAACCAAAGCAATGATAGAACTGCTTGGTAGGCGACACTGTAAATGAAGGGGTTTTTTCGTTATGGAACGGACAGCAGGCTTGATAATTCGCACCGGCTTTTTTCAGCGGGACGCGATGATCTATCACATCAACGATATCGACGCGACTTAACAGGCTTTGAATAAAATCCTGCGGGATCATATAACGAAAACCTTTTAGCGGAAATCTTTAATTACGTACTGAACAGCACGCAAAATCAGCCGGCTAGCTTGGCCTTAATCCGTGTTGACACTTGTGCCATATCGGCACGGCCAGCCAATACAGGCTTCACCGCCGCCATGACCTTGCCCATATCCTTGACGCCGTCAGCGCCGGTGTCAGCCATCGCTTTTGCGATCAGCGCATCAATTTCTTCGTCACTTGCCGCTTCAGGCATATAGGCTTGCAATACGCTGATTTCGAAATGCTCGATATCGGCCAATTCCTGTCTTCCCGCAGCTTCGAACTGGGTAATGGAATCCCGCCGCTGCTTGAGCATCTTATCAATCGCAGCAATTATCTGCGCATCATCCAGCTCGATGCGTTCATCGACTTCACGCTGCTTAATTGCTGCCAGTAATAACCGAATCGCTCCCAGGCGCGCCGTTTCCTTGGCGCGCATGGCAGATTTCATATCTTCGGTGATTCGGGCTTTCAGACTCATTAAAAATGCAGATCAATACATTTTCGGAGGAAGAGTTTGACTACGAATGCGCTTGTAGTGACGCTTTACTGCGGCGGCCAGCTTGCGCTTACGCTCTGCAGTCGGCTTCTCATAAAACTCGCGAGCGCGCAATTCAGTCAACAGACCGGTCTTTTCAACAGTACGCTTGAAACGACGCATCGCTACTTCAAACGGCTCATTTTCCTTAACACGAACACTAGGCATGAAATCTAAACTCCAAAAGAGGGGAGGAAAAACGTAAATTATAACCTGCATTGGCATTTTTTCCAAGCAAATTACCAAGCGAACGTTTTTGGCCCTCCAATAATAAACGCTTCTGTTAAAATACCGGCATGGCTTATCAAGTATTAGCGCGTAAATGGCGCCCCAAAACCTTTGCCGAACTTGCCGGACAGGCGCATGTAGTGCGTGCGCTGAGCAATGCGCTGACGCAGAATCGTCTGCATCATGCGTACCTGTTTACCGGTACGCGCGGTGTCGGCAAGACCACGGTAGCGCGGATTCTGGCCAAGGCGCTCAACTGCGAGACCGGCATTACCGCCACCCCCTGCGGCGTATGTTCCGCCTGCACGCAAATCGACGCCGGGCGCTTTGTCGATTTGCTGGAACTGGACGCTGCGTCCAATACCGGCATCGACAACATGCGCGAGGTGCTGGATAACGCGCAATACGCACCGACCGTCGGACGTTTCAAGGTCTACATCATCGACGAAGTGCATATGCTTTCCAAAGCAGCGTTCAACTCCATGCTGAAAACACTGGAAGAACCGCCCGAGCACGTTAAATTCATCCTCGCCACGACCGATCCGCAGAAAATCCCCATTACCGTCCTGTCGCGGTGCCTGCAGTTCAATCTCAAGCAAATGCCGCCGGAACT
>DAIETB010000185.1:0-10545 GCA_027345925.1 Sulfuriferula sp. | reverse complement strand
TGTCCCGTTAAACTCCGGCCTGGACTGCTGATACCATACAAATCCTGTCAAATCATTACGGTAAAATCGGTCCTTACCGTTATCGAACAGATAAGAAAGCTGTAAACGACCTGCCGCTATCGGTCCGTTAGTCGTGCCCGGATCGAATTGCAGACCGTTATCCCCGAGCATCACTCCATATGCCAGTTCAAGATTGGGTTTTAGCCTGAACCAGTCTTCCGCCTGGACTCCGGGATAGCGAAAACCGTTATTACTGGACATATCGGCCGTCGGGACGGCAAAACCGCCATTTCCGACTCCATGATAAAGGGAACTACGGTTATAAAAACTTGGCTGCATTAATTGCCCGATTACAGTAGGAAACTGATCGAGAAAATTGAAAGTCATAAACCCTTCCATTGCGCCTTCCGGTCCGGGTGCACGAATTATGCCTACTTCAACGCGTATGCCCGGAATATAATTACTGAATGTCATATTCGCATCGATAATCTTCGGACCATAATTTCCGTACGAATAGGTGTAGCCGTTTTGGCCGCCTTCCGTTCCCAGGTAATAGGAAATATCGGGATTGACACTACCCCGTAAAAACAACCTGGCTCTTTGAATGGCGACATCCGTTGTGTTGTTAAAGGTTGGGCCGATATAATCCGCCTTAGGGATTTGTCCGTTATTTGCCGGGGTATACTTCATATCGGAATAAGTCGGTTCCAGAAATCCGAAAAAAGTACCCTTGCCCCACTCCGGCAACGATACAGTTTGAATTTCAAACCAGTTCGCGGCATAAACAGATTGACAAACTCCTCCTCCAAACAGCGCTATGCTTACCAGCGCAGCTAATTTTCTTTTCATGCTCTTCCCTTACTTATTTTGAATTTTTATTGTATAGTTAACGCTAATATAGTAATATTATAAAAAGTGAATATGATCTTTTTGTCATGTTCCTGTGCCGCACATAAAACTTCAATTTTGCCTTATTAATCTGCTTTTGTCAAAATTGAATAATATATTCGTCCTGAATATATACGTCGCCGATGCCTTGTTTGCCATCGGCCACATAAATCGAACTCACTACCTATCATTCGCCACATAATTCTCGCCGGCGGAATTCTCGATCAGCCAACCTGTCTTTGTACGACACCGCACTGAAATCCGGATGCCAAGGTGTAACATAAACAATGAGTTGCATGACAGTTATTAGGATGCTTACATCAAAATTATTGAAACAAGCTATCTAGTCTTGAACTAACTGCTTATTGCGGGATCAAATTTGTTGTCGTATTTATCTGCATCTCTGGCCCGTTTGGCCCTTCTTAGCTTAATTATGGAGAAAACATGGACAGTCTGACTAATACCGTTTCGCGCAGAGAAGCCGTCAAACGTACGGTCGCCGGTTTAAGCGCCGGCCTGATCGCAATGAATGCCACTGCCGGGGATATCAGCCGTAACCAGGACGAGATATCTCCCACTCTGGTTCAAAATGGCGCCAAAACGTTGCGCGACCTCGCCAAAAGACTTGCCGCAACACCCAGGCGAAGGAATTTTAAAACCGTACCCATGATACTCACCAGTCCCGATCAATGGGATAACGAAGCCCTCAATGAAGTCATGCATTATGCCGGGGGTCCCAAACAGGTCTGGGACAATACCGATCTCGAAAGTCCCTGGCTCAATCTCATGCGCAATGCCATGAATGCGCAGATATGGTCCTTTCGCCACCCTGATTTTCTGTCGGTTTCGGCCACTCACGGTAGCGCTCATCTGGCGCTTTACGACGACTATATCTGGCAAAAATACGATTTTTCGAAACTGACCAAAGACAAGCAAAATACCAATTCGTTTATTGTCGCACCGACTTTATCGAGTTCCAATCCCGATGATTTCAATAATCCTGAAGGCCCGTATTCTCCTCATGACAATAGTATTACCGTTCTTCAGAAACGGGGTGCCGTTTTCCTTGCCTGCCACAACGCCGTGTGGGAAATCAGCATGAAATTACATGCGAAAGGGCCGAATCCCGACAAGCTTACCCATCCTGAAATGGCCGCGGAATTAACCAATCATCTGATACCCGGAGTCATTCTTACGCCAGGAATCGTCGGTACTATTCCTCAACTCGAATTGGCTGGATTTCAGTATATAAAATAATCTGCCAAGCCATCGCTGATTTGTGAGGGCTTCCTGTCTTGACAATGCGGGAAGCAGACAGATTCATTAAATCAATGAATCGCATAAGGCACGCTCTGCACATAATTCTCGATCAGGGGGAGTCCAGTCTTTAACAAGACTTCCAGTTCATCGGGAGGTAACGGTCGACTGAAAAAATAGCCCTGCATTTCATTGCACTGATGTTTGGCCAGGAAATGCATCTGCTCGAGAGCGGTGACGCCTTCTGCGACTATGCTTAGATCCATATGTTGGGCCATAGCAATAGTGGCGCATACGATCGCAGCGTCATTCCGATCATTCACAATGTCGCGAATGAACGATTTATCGATTTTCAAGGTATTGATTGGCAAACGCTTGATATGCGATAGCGACGAATATCCGGTGCCGAAATCGTCAATCGAAATCGAAACACCCATGTTACGTATACCCATCAGAGTCTCGAAAGAGAGTTCTATATTTTGCATGAGGCCGGTTTCGGTAATTTCCAGCTCAAGATATCGGGCCTCCAGATTTGTTTCCGTCAACACCGTCGCGACTATTTTTTCGAGTGATGCAGATCGCAATTGCTGAGCCGAAAGATTGACCGACATCTTGATGTACGGATACCCGGCATGCTGCCATGCACGATTCTGTGCACAGGCAGTATGCAAAACCCACTCCCCGATATCTCCAATGATTCCGATCTCTTCTGCCAATGGAATAAAATCCGCCGGAGCAATCAGGCCTTTTTCCGGGTGATTCCAGCGCAATAATGCTTCGACTCCGATAATAGTCTTGCTGAGCACACATACACGCGGCTGATAATAAATCAGAAACTCACCTTTTTCGAGTGCTCTTTGCAATGCGCTTTCGGTTAAGAGTCGCTCGAGAATTTTGATATTCATTTCCGGGTCATAAAAACGAAAAGACCCCGAACCCAATTCTTTAGCCTGATACATTGCGAGATCGGCATGTTTGAGCAAGGTCGGCACATCCTGACCGTCCTTGGGAAATACGCTGCCACCGATGCTGGTCGAAATACTGAGCTCATGACCGACAAGCTTAATCGGAGCCGCAATGCTATCTAAAATATCTTCCGCTATCGTTGCCATCGCTTCGATGGAAACCAGATTATCGATAACGACGACAAATTCATCGCCACCGAGCCGGGCTACGGTATCCGTTTCGCGAACCATACTTTTAAGGCGAACTGAAATTTCCTTAAGCAACAGATCGCCGATATCATGACCAAGGCTATCGTTCACCTGCTTGAAACGGTTCAAATCCATAAACAGGACACCAATCTGATGACCGCTGCGCCGGCTTTGCTCAACAGCATGCTGCATCCGGTCGATAAGTAAATGACGATTCGGCAATTCGGTCAGCACATCATGCGTCGCGAGATGTTCGATGCGACGCTCGTAATTCCGCGATTGCGTCACATCCCGTGAAATTCCTTGCACCCCCTTGATCTCGCCATCAATAATCAATGGCAGATACGTACCTTCGACCTCTATGATGTTTCCGTCACGATGGATAACCCTGGCGTGAAATGTTTTGGGATTTCCTTTGGCCGCTTCCGCAAAGCAAGCTTGGGCATGTTCGGAATCTTCAGGAATTACCAACGCTTGTATCGTCATATTGCGCAGCTCTTCGATAGAGTACCCTATCATTGTTTCCATGGCTTTATTGCCCGAAACCAGCCGCCCGGCAAGATCGCGCACGACTATCCCATCGGGATGATGTTCGAACAGCGACTTGAAACGTTGTTCGCTTTCATGCAACTGCTGCTGCGATTTGCGCATAAGATATTGCCGCTGACGGCCGCGTAACGCTGAGCGCACTATGCTGATCAGCGCAGCGGTACGCACAGGACGTTCGATCAGCGTAGCCTTGCCTAATCGCTCGTTCCATGAACTTAACGCAGGCATCTGGGTACCATGAAATGTCAGTACCATAATCGGCAGATCCGACCAATTAGGCTGATGGGCAATGTATTGTTCCAGGAGCGGAAGCGTAGCCGGGTCCAGCACTTCCTCGGCCAGAAGGACTGCTCCTGCGCCCAGTTCGAGCTCTATCATCAGCGAAGACAAATCCTGACATATTGCACAATTAATCCGGGCATCGGTTAAAACACGAGAAGCGATTTCACCGTCACGCAAGGTTGAGGCCAATATCAGAAGACGCATCTCCGTCAGGCTGTATAGGGATTCCCCGTCAAACAATTCCGAATTCGGAAAATCAGTGGTGCTCATCCAGTTTGTTTCCCGTATAAGTGGGGATTCCTGTCAAGACGCCATGAAATTGTTTCAAGACATTCCCGACTCGGACGCCATTTTTTGAAATGGCAAATTCGCGTATTGTCCGTTCGTGATCGCTGGTTCGTTTTTTGAATATCGAGATGGCCTGACGAACTTCGCCGTCGTATTCAAAATGTCTCAGCAAAATCACGTTATCCGCGAGATAACTCGCTTCTATGGCGGAACGCATGTTATTGCCGATCATCCCGTCATGCACGCCCACGAGTATGGTGATAACGCCTTTCTGACCAAGATACGACAATAGCTCATGCATATGCAACGAAAGAAACCGTTCGTCCGGCATGGCGTTCAGGTATCCGTTCAAACTATCGATAATCACCAGCTTGACATTATTCTTTCCTACTTCTCGGCAAACATGGTCAGTAAATTCGCCCGGAGCCATTTCTGCAGGATCGACCTGATGTATGGCAACCTTACCGCAATCAAGCGCATCGGTAAGATTGATCCCGATTGCTCGAGTCCGGTTGAGCAGATTATTGATCGATTCCTCGAAAATAAACATTGCCGCCTTGTCGCCGCGATTAATCGCGGCAAATGCCAGCTGGACCGCCAGCGACGACTTGCCGGTACCCGGTGGGCCGCCGATAATAGTACTCGTGCCTTCTTCCAGTCCTCCGCCGAGTTGTAAATCCAGCTCAGGCAGGCCGCTGCTGACTTGCCTGCATTTTTTAAAAACTCGCGTTTCTGCGGCAACCAAGCGGGCAAATACTATTAATCCTCCATGCTGGATTTTATAATCATGATATCCCCCCTGAAAATTAACGCCGCGATATTTAATGACTCGGAGCCTTCGCCGCCCCAAACCATAATCGCTGTCAGTCTGATCCAGACTGATCACTCCGTGGGCGATACTCCGGATTTGCATGTCATGACTATCCGGACGATCGTCCAGCATAAGCACTGTACACGCTCTGCGCGCAAAAAATTGTTTGTAGGCAAGAATTTGCCGCCGGTAGCGATGCGGATTGCTAGACAGCAGCCTCAATTCCGAAAGCGAATCGATCACGACACGTTTTGGCTTGATAGAATCGACCATCACCGAGATATTTCGGGTAGTATCGCCAAGCTCGACTTCGGAAGGATGAAAAATCGTATGCTGCTGAGCCGGATCGAGAAAATCTTCCGAAGCGATCACTTCATGTATATAGACGCCTTCCAGATTCCAGCCATGCGATCGTGCAACAGATTGCAATTCCGCCTCGGTTTCCGACAAAGTAATATAAAGCACCGGCTCACCTTTGCGCACCCCTTCCAGCAGAAACTGTAACGCCATCGTTGTTTTGCCGGAGCCCGGCATACCTTCGATCAAATAGAGTCTGTCGCTTACCAAGCCTCCGCGAAGTATATCGTCCAGGCCCTCAACACCTAGCGATAACATATCGAGTTCGGCAGAAAGTTCAAAATTCGAAAGGTTTTTCATGATAAATCGACTTAATCAGCTATATTATTCACACTAAGAATCATATACGAAAGCTATAAAGTATCCTAATTTTTAAAGAATGGATTTTTAAAACGCCGGAGCAATTTTTAATCAGGATATTTTGGAATATAACAGTTACTGTACCGGTTTGACGTAACATCATGGCATTATCAATGATGCGGAATAATTTTTTAATATTTTTATTTTTGTAAAAAAACTATTGACAGGTATTTTTCTGACAGTGATTGCTGTAAGTAACCCTACTGAAGCAAACGCAGCACTAATACCTACGGTTCCGGTACCGGAACCTGTAGCCATGCTGCTGATCGGCTTAGGACTTATCGGATGGATCGCGCGCCGCAAGTTGCGACCAACTTCCTGATTCCTGCAGTTGTCAGAGAATTCCGATCACGACCGGGTTTTTAGTGCAATTGCCGCTTTTGTATCATTGCAGCCGGTGATGTCGCCTCAGCTGAATGAGGTGACCAAGTGTTCGCTTGAAAAAGACATTTATAGCCTAATATTATATTGATGTCCAAGTCCGCATCCAAGCACGAGCATGCTGCATTCTCCCTCGATCATTGTGTTCGAGTGCGCGGTGCACGCGAGCATAATCTGAAAAATATCGATGTCGATATCCCGCGCGACGCACTCGTCGTGTTTACCGGGGTGTCGGGATCGGGGAAGTCCTCACTTGCTTTTGGCACCGTGTATGCCGAAGCGCAGCGCCGTTACTTCGAGTCAGTCGCACCGTATGCGCGACGTCTGATCGATCAGGTGGGTGTGCCCGACGTCGATTCGATCGAGGGCTTGCCGCCTGCGGTAGCGTTGCAGCAGCAGCGCGGCACGCCGGGGGCGCGCTCGTCGGTCGGCAGCGTGACAACTTTGTCAAGTCTGGTGCGGATGCTGTTTTCCCGCGCCGGTAGTTATCCCGCTAAGCAACCCATGCTATACGCCGAGGATTTTTCACCCAATACGCCGCAGGGTGCGTGTCCGAATTGCCATGGTCTTGGGCAGATTTACGCAGTAACGGAGCAGTCGATGGTGCCTGACCCGTCCCTGACCATCCGCGAGCGTGCGATTGCCGCCTGGCCGCTCGCCTGGGGAGGACAGAACTTGCGCGATATCCTGGTTAGCCTTGGCTATGACGTCGACACCCCCTGGCGCGACTTACCGAAAAAGGATCGTGACTGGATTCTGTATACCGAAGAGCAGCCAACCGTACCGGTTTACGCTGGATTTACGCCGTGCGAAACCCGCGCCGCGCTACGCAGCAAAATGGAACCCAGCTATCAGGGTACGTTCACCAGTGCGCGCCGCTATGTGCTGCGCACCTTTGCCACCACGCAAAGCGCTTTGATGAAAAAACGCGTGTCTCGCTTTATGGTGGGCACGACCTGCCCGGATTGCGATGGCAAACGCCTGAAACGCGAAGCGCTCGCTGTGCGTTTTCAGGGAATCGACATCGGCACGCTGTCGCAGATGTCGCTTAATTGTGTTGCGGAATTGCTGGCCCCGGCGGCGGCAGGTCACTTCAACGAGACGCGATCCGCCGGCCGCGCAACCCTGAGCCGCGCCACAGCGCTTCAGGACACCCAACGCCGCGTAGCCGCAGGCGGTTCTGCGCATTCCGGCGCACCTGACGTGCGGCGCACGCCCAATCTGTCGCAGGAAAAACGCATCGCTGCTCAGCGTATAGCGCAGGACCTGCTTTCGCGCATCGCAAGCTTGCAGGAACTCGGTCTGGGCTATCTGTCGCTGGACCGTAGCACGCCTACTTTATCGGCTGGCGAGTTGCAGCGATTGCGCCTCGCCACGCAGATACGCTCCAATCTGTTTGGCGTCGTCTATGTTCTCGATGAACCCACGGCGGGACTGCATCCGGCCGACAGCGAGGCGCTGATATGCGCGTTAGCCCAACTCAAGCGTTCGGGTAATTCGGTCTTCGTCGTCGAACACGACCTGGATACGATGCGCCGTGCCGATTGGCTGATTGACGTCGGCCCCGCCGCCGGCGAGCAGGGCGGGCATGTGCTCTACAGCGGGCCTCCGGATGGATTGAAACGCGTGCAAGCCTCTCATACCGCGCGCTACTTGTTTGCTCGGGCGCCTGATGCGCACAAACAAGCGCGTGTCCCCAAAGACTGGCTGCAACTGCGCAGCATCACGCGCAACAACCTGCATCAACTCGATGTGCGCATTCCGCTGGGCGTCTTTACCGCGGTGACCGGCGTATCCGGCTCGGGCAAATCCAGCCTGATCAGCCAGGCGCTGGTCGAGCTGGTCTGCGCTCATCTCGGACACGAGGTGACACCCCAAGAGGAAGAGGGAGACGTGTTGGAACCCAGCGTCGCCGCGGCCACCGGCGGTCGCATCCACACCGGCGTCGACAGCATCAAGCGTTTGGTGCGCGTCGATCAAAAGCCCATCGGCCGCACGCCGCGCTCCAATCTCGCCACCTACACCGGCTTATTCGATCACGTGCGCCGTTTGTTCGCCGCCACCAAAGAGGCGCGCGCGCGTAAATACGATGCTGGCCGCTTCTCATTCAATGTCGCCAAAGGCCGTTGCGACACCTGCGAAGGCGAAGGCTTCGTCAGCGTCGAACTGCTCTTCATGCCCAGCGTCTACGCACCCTGCCCCACCTGCCACGGTGCGCGCTACAACGCGCAAACACTGAAAGTGCGCTGGCGCGATTTGACCATCGCCGACGTGCTGCACATGACTGTCGATGAAGCCTGTGAATTTTTTGCGGACGAATCCAGTGTATCCAAACCGCTGAGCTTATTGCGAGACATCGGCCTGGGCTATCTGCGCCTGGGACAGCCCGCGACCGAACTCTCCGGCGGAGAAGCGCAACGCATCAAACTCGCGACGGAATTGCAGCGTCCGCAACGCGGCTCCACACTTTATGTGATGGATGAACCTACTACGGGATTGCATCCGTCCGACGCCGACAAACTAATGGTGCAATTGCAAGGTCTGGTCAATGCGGGTAATACCGTTGTCGTGGTCGAGCATGATTTGCGCGTCATCGCCGCCAGTGACTGGGTAATCGACATCGGACCCGGAGCCGGTGAAGCCGGCGGAAAAATCGTCGCCTGTGGCCCGCCACGCGAAGTGAGTCGAGCAAAGAAAAGTCGGACTGCGGCCTATTTAGCGGAATACTTTGTGAATCCTCGTTTTTAATCTTCCAGATTTTTTAAAAATTAGCACCGAGAAAAAATGCATAACCGCATGTAATCAAGGCTAGCATCAGCACGGCTGGTAAAAACTCACGTTGTTTTCTGGCAAAAAAAGCGCGCTGATTGACAGCGTAATGAGGCAAGCTCACATTCGTCCGTACGCGGGGCCGATTTGTGAAGCGGTCACTCAGCTTGAATTTATAATCAATGACCGCTGTGCAGCGCATATTTGCGCGTGAGGCCCCAGTTTAACTTGCCTATTAAAATACTGGAAAGTAACAGATAATGCCGCAATATCACGGCGGCCCACTCGTAAACCCGTCATAACCTATTTGATGGAGCGCGGATGCCAAATATCAGAGGGACTTAGGGTAGGCGATCGAGTTTCACGCGTAAATAAACATCACCCCGCTTACGCACTTCCGGATCGTAGAGACCTTGCTGGGCGAGCTTTATTATTTCGCCGGATGGCGTTTGCTGCTGCAGCTTAACTCGCGCCTCCACCCCGTGCGGAAGATGTACTTTAGTCTCAACTCCCTTCCAGGCCAATGCGCGCGCAACGACAATCGAACCGTAGATATCGGCACCTTTTATTTTCCAGCCTTCCGGCGCGGAGATTCGTATTTTTACAAACATATCGCCACTATATCCACCGCCTTGGCCAGGGTGACCCATTTCGCGTAATTTAATCACATAGCCGTCGACCAAATTCTTGGGCAAAAATACTGGTGTTTCGCTTGTGCTGGGTGAGCGACTCGAATAATTGTCGGGTTTCAAATATCCGCGACCCGCGCAGCGCGAACATAAGGTGCGCACGCTCAGCATGCCACTACCATCACATTGAGGACAAGGTTGCAAGATATTAGCTGGTTCTGCACGGTGCTGCTGGCTCGTGCCATTTTGCAATGAAACTTGACTCCGCCCACCGCTTAACGCCATATCTAAAGGAATCGTTAGAGTCACATTAATATCGATTCCACGCTTGGGCGCAGGAGGCCGCGAGGCACTATGAGGTTGTTTGTCCGAAGAAGTGCGATGACCACGCTGACGCGGGGTGGGCTGGTCATGCACCGAGCGGCGGGAAGGATCTGACAAAAGCATGTATGCCGCGTTGATCTCCTTAAACCGCACCTCGGCTTTAGCTTTGTCGGTATCAGTATGCCGATCCGGGTGCCAGAGCATGGCCAGCCGCCGAAATGCGGCAGTAATGTCTTTGCTTGTCGCTTCCGCTTTTAAGCCTAACACTACATAAGGATTCATTAGCCTATTTTAAGACAGTTACGGAACCAAATTCAAGGATAAAGTGGTGACAAGTCAGCTTTCCTGCCAATAGCGGAAGTACCAAGCTGTAACTGCTAAGGGCTGCAACGGCCGAATTCCTACAATCGTTCTTATTAATGCAGTAGTCCGAATCTCGGCGATGCTGTGTGAAAACCGTCTGAAATATTGAATCTCCCCGGGTTTTGAGGAGGCT
>DAIETB010000008.1:0-5785 GCA_027345925.1 Sulfuriferula sp. | reverse complement strand
GCACCTGATACTGCAATTGATGAAGGACTGCTGCCAGGTGACCGCACCGGGTGTACTGTTTATCGCCGAAGCTATTGTCGCCCCCAGTGAAATCAGCAAATACTTCGGCGAGGACGCAATCAACGCCAAGGAATGTGAGATCGCCTACAACGCTACGCTGATGGCATTGCTCTGGGATACCGTCGCGACCAAGAATGCGAAACTGCTTTATCGGGGGGCCAAAAACCTACCGGAAAAGCTGGAGCGTGCGACTTGGCTCAATTATGTAAGGTGCCACGACGATATCGGCTTGGGGTTTTCCGACGATGATGTAAGCCTATCCGGCTATGACCCCATTCAACATCGGCGTTTTCTGATTGACTATTTCACCGGTAAATTTCCGACCTCACCCGCCAAAGGTCTGACGTTCGGTGAGAACCCCAAAACCGGGGATGCGCGTATTTCCGGATCTCTCGCCTCATTGGCTGGTCTCGAAATCGCGCTTGAAAATCAGGATGAACAGGCCATCGACATGGCGATTAAAACCATCCTGCTATTGCACAGTATGATTCTCTCGTTCGGTGGGATACCGCTCCTCTACTATGGCGATGAGATCGGTACGCTTAACAGCCTGGAATATCTCGTCGATCCATCCAAGTGCGATGATAATCGCTGGGCAAACCGTTCATCCTTTGACTGGGGCAAAGCGGAAAGGCGCCATCAAAACGGCACGGTGGAACACCGGATATTCAGCGGACTGAAAAAGATGATCGCGCTGCGCAAAAAAACGAACGCATTTGCCGATTTCGATAACCGCCAAATATTGGAAGTCGACAACCCAAACCTGCTAGTCTTCTTCCGAATCGACCCGCAAAACAGCCGCAGCAAAGTACTGGTGATCGGCAACTTCAATGTTGCTCCGCAGACGCTAAACATCACCGCACTAAGGACATACGGCTTCTTTCAGCAGGACGGCATGAACGACCTCTGCTCGGGCACGACCGTTCTCTCGGAAAACGATGAAATCATCATTTCAGCATTGTCATTTTATTGGCTGGACTAGATTTGCCATTTTTAAAGCTGAACAGCAAAATTTTTGATATCCGCTCAAATATCGAAACCTATTTCAAGTAATGAGTGCCGTCCATATTCTTGCCTTGACCGGTAAGTAAACGTGGGCTGACGAACGCATAAGCGTTACGATGCGGGTGTCGAATCCGTGTTGTATAACGCAGAAGGGTAAGCCAAATGAATGCGGATATCTTTGTTTTTCCTCATCGCAATGTCTACGATCTGCTCATTGTTTTTGCCATTTTATTGTGCAAAAGTTTCATTATGCTATAGTCATTCCGGCAACGTATCTGCTGTTCCCTTACTGTATCCAACTCAATTTATCAAGGAGTCGCGTATGTACAAAACTAAGGCTGCATCGGCCATTATATTGGCAGGATTAGTATTTTCCGCTACCGCCATGGCGGATATTACCGTGCCCATCCATCTTGCCGGTCCTAACGGGCAAGGAAAGGATGTAGGCAATGTCATCATCACCGAAACCCAGTACGGTCTGGTGTTCACTCCCGATTTGAAAGGTCTGCCGCCGGGCGCGCACGGATTTCATGTACATACCAGTCCGAGTTGCGCGCCGATGAAAAAAGACGGGAAAATGGAAGCGGCAATGGCGGCCGGCGGTCACTTTGATCCCAAAGATAGCAAAAAACACGGCACTCCCTGGGACACCGGCCATCTGGGCGATTTGCCGCCGCTGATCGTCGATGCCGACGGCCGTGCGATCGAGCCGGTGCTGGCGCCGCGCCTGCACGATCTGAATCAGCTTAAAGGTCATGCGCTGATGATCCACGCCGGCGGCGATAATTTTTCCGACAATCCGAAGCCTCTGGGCGGCGGCGGACCACGGATCGCCTGCGGAGTAATCGAATAATTCTGCAATCTCGATCTTCAAGAGCCAATCGGCGAAAAATTCTGCAGTCGGTTACAGAACGACAACGGATTTTTCGCCGTAATCGCGTCTATTATTCAATAATATTTACCGCCGTACCGGTTTCAACCAGATCGAACAAATCGATTATGTCCGCATTGTTCATGCGTACGCAGCCATGCGAACAGGTCGTGCCGATCCGGTCTTCGGCGTGTGTGCCGTGAATATAGATATAACGTGCTTGCGTGTCCACATTGCCGCCCTGATTTTTTCCCTGCTCGCACCCAGCCAGCCATAAAATCCGGCTCAATATCCAGTCTCTCTGCGGCTCTGCCGCGCCGAGTTGCGGCGTCCAGATTTCACCGGTCGGTTGCCGTGCGCGAAATGCGGCGTAAATGGGGGCATTGCCACCAATTTTCTCGGCGATACGATGATGTCCGCGCGGCGTCTGAAAACTACCGTTCTGCTCCCCCGCTCCCTTCGCCGCCGTCGATACCGGAAATTGCCGGACTAGACGTTCGTTCCCGCTCCCGTCGCTGTCGTAAACGGATAATTGCTGAGCCTCCAGGCTAATTATCAACTGTAATGTCATCCGCCGCTCTTCTCTTATTGGTTCGCAATCCCCGTCTTCCCGCAAAAAATGCCGACAGCATCGCGCCGCACTCCGCTGCCAGGATGCCGCCTTGCGTCCGGGTATGATGATTCAGGCGCATGTCCGCGAACAGGTCGATGACGCTGCCTGCCGCGCCAGTTTTGGGATCGCTCGCGCCGAACACCACCCTTCCTGCCCGCGCATGCATGATCGCTCCGGCACACATCGCGCATGGTTCCAGCGTAACGTACAGCGTGACATCGGGTAAACGATAATTGGCGCTGCGCTGCGCGGCATCGCGCAGCGCCAGTATTTCTGCATGCGCGCTGGGATCGTGACGGGAGATAGGCGCATTAGCGCCGCGCCCGATAATTTCGCCTTCGTACACCACCACCGCTCCGACCGGCACCTCGCCTGCAGCTTGCGCCTCTTCGGCCTGCAGCAAGGCTTGGTGCATGAAAAATTCGTCGTTCATCGGAATAAATACCGCATCAGGCAGGAAATACACCGGTAGAAAGATAGCGGTCGCCGCGGTCGCAGACAATGGATACGATCGTCGCATTGCTGACTTCCTTCGATAAGGCCAGCGCTGCGCACAACGCGCCGCCGGAAGAGATTCCGGCAAAAATGCCTTCCCTGCGAGCCAGCTGGCGCGTCGTTTCCTCGGCCTCGGCTTGTCCGACGTAGCGTATTTCGTCGACGATCCGCTCATCGTAAACGGCGGGTAAATAGGCTGCGCTCCATTTGCGGATGCCGGGAATCTGCGCGCCTTCTTCCGGCTGTACGCCGACGATACGGACGGCCGGATTTTGCGCTTTCAGAAAACGGCCGGTGCCGGTAATGGTGCCGGTGGTGCCCATGCTGCTGACGAAATGCGTCACCGTACCTTCGGTGTCACGCCAGATTTCCGGCCCGGTGCCGTCGAAATGCGCCTGCGGATTATCCTCGTTACCGAACTGATCCAGAATGACGCCCTGACCGGATTGCTGCATCTGACGCGCCAGTTCTATCGCTTCTTCCATTCCCCCGGCACGGCTGGTCAACACGATTTGCGCACCGAACGCGCCCATTACCTGCCGTCTTTCCACGCTCATGTGTTCGGGCATGATCAGGATCATTTTATATCCGCGTACGGTTGCAGCCATCGCCAGCGCAATGCCGGTATTGCCGCTGGTCGCTTCGATCAGGGTATCGCCGGGGCGTATATCGCCGCGCGCTTCGGCGCGGGCGATCATATTCAGCGCCGGACGGTCTTTTAACGATCCGGCCGGATTATTACCCTCCAGCTTGAGCAGTATCGTGTTGCCGGTTGTACCGGGCAGATGTTTCAATCTGACCAAGGGCGTATTACCGACCAGCGCTTCCAAGGTTTTATAGACGGGCATGGATTAACCTGTTATCAATAGTACATAAATTCGACAGATATTCCGTCGGTGTTTACTCGAAGAATACCGTAAGCCGGCGAGAGAACCAATGACTTTGTATATGTATATCCCGGCAGCATGAGTATTTCGTTAAGCCGGCATCATTTTCCGTAAAGGAATGCAATTTAATAACACAATGAGGTTATATGCTTGCGGCTTTTTCATCATTACTGAAATAAATACTTACCGCCTTCCAGAATACAGATTACCATAAACATGAATCACACTCTTTCATGGGCATAAGGAGACAACATGAGTAAACTAAGCGACATTAAAGCCTTGGGCCAATCCATCTGGCTCGATAATCTTTCACGCACGCTGATCCGGGAAGGCGAACTGGCCCGATTGATCGAAGAAGACGGGATTTCCGGAGTCACTTCCAATCCTTCCATTTTTCAGAAAGCGCTGACCGACAGTCCCTATTATCGGGACGACATGAAGCGGCTTAAAACTGGAGCGCTCGACGCCGAAGGCCGTTACGAGGCACTGGTAATCCCCGACATTCAGGCTGCCTGCGATATTTTGATGCCGATTTTCGAGCAAACCGCCGGCAATGACGGTTACGTAAGTCTGGAAGTTTCCCCTTTTCTCGCCAACGATACCGAAGGAACGATAAAAGCGGCGCATCGTTTGCATAAAGCCGTCAACAAAGCCAACGTCATGATTAAAATACCGGCCACGGCAGCGGGCGTCGCCGCTTTCGAACAGCTGATCGGCGCGGGCATTTCCATCAATATCACCTTGCTGTTTTCCATCCCCCAGACCATCCGGATTTTCGAAGCCTACGAGCGCGGCTTGCGGCATTTCCTGGCGCAGGGCGGTCACGGTTCCTCCGTCAAAGCGGTAGCCAGTTTATTCCTGTCGCGCGTCGATACTCTGGTCGACGCCAGACTGGCCAAAATCGGCACTGAAGAAGCGTTGGCATTACAGGGCCGTAGCGCATTGATGCTAGCAAAACTTGCTTATCAGCGCTACAAGCAGATTTTTCATGGCGATCGTTTCAGCGAGCTCGCGCAACAGGGATGTCGTCCGCAATATCTGTTATGGGCCAGTACAGGCACCAAAAACCCGGCCTTTTCCGATGTGAAATACCTCGACAATCTGATCGGCCCCGAAACGATTAATACCGTCCCCGGCGCGACCTTGAACGCATTCCGCGATCATGGGCACCTTGCCGTCACGATAGAAAACGATGTCGAGCAAGCGCAGCATGATTATGTGGCATTGGAAAAACTGGGCATTTCCCTGACCGAAGTCGGTGACACTCTACAACAGGAAGGGCTTAAATTATTTGCCGACTCTTATCAGCAAATCATGACAACCACTTGATTTATATAAAATTCTTATTTTATCGTTTGACAGTGACTAGCGAAGCAGGTAAGTTTTTGCTTTCGGTGTCCGCACCGGAAAAATACTAAGTAGCAGACGCAGGATCAAATTGCTCTTGTCTTCATAACACTGATAAAACCGCATGGCTTACTGTGCGGTTTATTTCTGTGTCCGACGGAGCAGGCTGGCCGGATCCTATGTTTAAAAATAATGATTAACCTTATCAATTGAGAGACACTGCATGAAAACGCCTATTAAAACACTAAGCTTGATATCCGCGCTGATATTAACGGGTTTCGTCGGAACAGCGTCGGCCACGCCGACTTTAATGTCAGCGGAATGGGCTACCCAGGCGTGCGACGCCTGGAATAAAAACCCTACCTTGACCGATGGCCTGGGCGGCAAATGGATAGCCAACAATAAAGGCCGCGGCTACAAAATCATCCATCTTTACCGCAGCGATTGCGAAAACAGTCCTCAGGTCGAACTGCACATCACCGATAAAAACGGCAAGGCATTCTGTAC
>DAIETB010000245.1:0-3313 GCA_027345925.1 Sulfuriferula sp. | reverse complement strand
AGTCTGTATGCAAAAGGCCTTGACAGCATACTTAAAAAAATCGCCGAGGAAGCCGCCGAAACCATCATGGCGGCCAAAGATGGCGATATGGACCAGATCGTGTACGAAGTGGCCGATTTGTGGTTCCACAGCATGATATTGCTGGCAGACCGCGGGCTAAGCCCGCAGGACGTATTGAACGAGCTCGCTCGGCGCGAAGGCGTGTCGGGGCATAGCGAAAAAGCCAGCCGCAAGGATGTGACATGAGCGAATGCGTATTCTGTAAAATCGTCGACGGCGAATTGCCGAGTCGAAAAGTCTACGAAGACGAAGAAATACTGGCTTTTCACGATATCAGCCCGCTGGCGGCGGTACATTTGTTGATTATTCCCAAAGTGCATATTACTTCGCTGGCGGATTGCACTTCGGAACATCAGGATTTGCTCGGCCGGATGCTGTTGCTTGCACCGCGGCTGGCTAAAGAGCACGGTCTGGACGCGGGCTTTCGTACCATTATCAACACCGGGCGCGGCGGCGGCCAGACCGTATTTCATTTGCATATAAACATGTTCGGCGGCGACAGGCCGGTACAAAGCTAATCGAAGGAGGCAGTATGGGCAGCTTCAGTATATGGCATTGGTTAATCGTATTGGTGATCGTACTGGTGATATTCGGCACGAAAAAATTACGCAATATCGGCGGCGATCTCGGCGGCGCAGTCAAAAACTTTAAGGAAGCCATGAAAGAAGGCGAAGCGGGCCGGCTTGAAGAACAAAATACGCCGCATACCATGGAAGGCGAAGTCAAAGAAAAAACCAAGGTATAACCATGTTTGGCGTAGGTTTTTCCGAACTCTTGCTGATAGGCATCGTGGCTTTGGTCGTGATCGGCCCTGAACGCCTGCCTAAAGTCGCACGTACCGCGGGTTTGCTGCTGGGACGCTTGCAGCGCTATGTGGCAACGGTCAAAGCCGATATTTCGCAGGAAATGCAGCTGGAGGAACTGCATCGAGCCAGTGCATCCCTGAAAGAAAGCATGCAGAACACCCGGCAAGAGATAGGCAGCGCTATCAGCGATCTGCATCAAAGCATCCATATTCCTCCCGACGCGGCAGAAAACCCGGAAATGCCGAGTATCCTCAAGGCTGACAATGCCGCGACAGGCAGCACAACAGAAGCAACCGAAGACAGCAGGCAAATCGAATTGCCGCTGGGAACGCCCGGCGTCACGACAGAGCACGCCGTATCGCAGCATTTCGCTGCTCATCAGCCGCCGGCCGAACAAAACGTCCATACCGATAAGACTGATCCTGCCGCATGAGTGATAGCGAACTGCAGGAAAGTTTTATTTCCCATTTGATCGAATTGCGCAACCGCCTGCTGCGCGCGATATTGTCGGTGGTGATCGTATTTCTTGGTTTGTTTCACTGGGCCAATCAGCTCTACAGCCTGCTGGCCCGACCCTTGTTGCGGGCATTGCCCAAAGGCGGCCAGCTTATCGCCACGGAAGTCACAGCGCCTTTTTTCGTCCCGCTCAAGGTCACCATGATGGCGGCCTTCCTGATTGCCCTGCCATATATTCTCTATCAAATCTGGGCGTTTATCGCCCCCGGCTTGTACTCGCATGAAAAGCGTCTGGGCGTCCCGCTCATTATCGCCAGCGTAATACTGTTCTTTTGCGGTATGTCTTTCGCCTATTTTCTGGTATTTCCTATCGTTTTCGGCTTCATTACCGGCGTCGCGCCCGTAGGCGTAGCGGTCATGACCGATATCAGCAAATATCTTGATTTCGTTATGACCATGTTTCTGGCATTCGGCATTACTTTCGAAGTGCCGGTCGTCGTCGTCCTGCTCGTTAAAGCCGGACTCGTCAGCGTCGCCAAACTGCGTGAAGTCCGACCCTACGTCATCGTCGGCGCTTTCATCGTCGGCGCAATTTTCACCCCACCCGACGTCGTATCGCAAACCATGCTTGCATTGCCGCTGTGGCTGCTCTATGAAGCGGGAATTATCGTTGCGAGCTTCGTCAGCCAGCCTGCGCCTGCAGAAGATGATTATCAGCCGCTTACAGACGCGGAAATGGAAAGCGAGCTTGACAAAACTGAGTAGGGGTCAGGCGGGGTCAGGTCAGGCGGGGTCAGATCTAACATTCTAACATCGCACCGTTATTTATTCGCTTTTATTCTTCATTCCCTCAAATTGCCGTAAAGCACGACTTACTGTCATATAGTGAATATTGAACCCGTCGGCGATTTCTGTCATGGTATAGGCCCCTGAAAGATAAGCCTGTGCTATCGCTTCATTTCTTATGGGATAGTGTTTCTGATATTCAGTCAGGGATAAGGCAACCGCTTTGCGCTGGGCCTTCGAAACTTCACGCAAAGCTTCGGGTTTATTTGGCTGCTGAAAATGTGCCACAAAAATATCATCGCCGAGTAATAATTGATGTCTGGCATTACGGATCGGGCTAGGCAATCCTTTCCCCGCTTTGATAAATTGATAATACCTTTGGCGTGCTTCTTCTCTCTCCGTTCCAAATCGGCTAAGTAACCAATCCGTGTCCAGCCATGCTGGTGCCGGTGCGAGTCCCATAATAGAGCAGTAACTGCTCCAGTGCCATTCTTCAAGCGATTCCACCATGCGCGCGCGTATCGGATTCAGTATCACATAACGGGATAACTCCAGTAAATAAGATTCCTTTTGTACCAAAATCGCCTTATATCTGCCTTGAAAAAGATGGCCTACCAAACTATGGCGACGATTGACACGTTGTGTATAAATTCCGTTTAACTGCTGCATTCCCCGCGATAAATTACCATCTATCGTCTCAACCAATAAATGATAATGATTAGTCATCTGGCAAAATGCATGCACTACCCAATTAAATCGTGTGCAAATATCTCCCAGCAAATCCAGCCAATCATCACGATCTTTTTCGCTTAAGAAAATATCCCCTTGACGATCTCCGCGAGCGGTTACATGATATAACGCCCCAGAAAACTCTAACCTTAGCGGTCTAGCCATGATGTATATTACCCAATTATGTACAATTGAATAATATATCATTATTGATTAATTTTAAAAGGTTAAACGCGCTGGTTTTTATAAAGTTAAAATTGTAATTAAGCGCTGAAACGTAAGGGCTTCTGAACTAATCCCCGCTCGCTTTTATTTGAAATGTTGGAATGTTAGAACTCGTATCATTTCCCTACCTGCACTAAAGGCGAAAGTATTAAACTACCTATCGTGATTGAGCAGGCTGAGTCGGGAGACATCGGCGAGAATTTAGGTCAGTTCCATCGGGATTAAACTTGTGGGTCAGATAGGTGCCCCGG
>DAIETB010000227.1:0-15096 GCA_027345925.1 Sulfuriferula sp. | reverse complement strand
GCCCCGGTCGTTAAGCGGTAAGGTTTCCAGACTGAACGGTGCTTTGCCGTCGGGCGACAATCGCGCCACGTAATGCATCGCCCAGTCCAGAATCGTCAGCGTGCGCAAACCGAGGAAGTCGAATTTGACCAGCCCGGCTTTTTCCACATCGTCCTTGTCGAATTGCGACACCGCCGAATCTGATCCGTCGGCGATGTACACCGGACAGAAATCGCTGATCTTGCCGGGCGCGATCAATACGCCGCCGGCATGCATGCCGACGTTGCGAGTCAGGTCTTCCAGCTTCCGCGCCAGATCGAAGAGTTCGTGTACGTCCTCTTCGTTGTCGTAGCGCTCTTTCAACTGCGGTTCGAGTTCCAGCGCCTTGCTCAAAGACACCGGCTTGACGCCGTCCATGGGGATCTGTTTGGACAGCTGATCGCATAAATTATAAGGCAGATCCAGCACCCGGCCGACGTCGCGGATCACCGACTTGGAACCCAGCGTGCCGAAGGTGACGATCTGCGATACCGCTTCGCGACCGTATTTTTCCTTGACGTAATTGATCACCCGTTCGCGGCCGTCCTGACAGAAATCGACGTCGAAATCGGGCATGGAAACGCGTTCCGGATTCAGAAAGCGCTCGAACAGCAGATCGTAGGGCAACGGGTCGAGATCGGTAATCCCCAGCACGTAAGCAACCAGCGATCCGGCCCCCGACCCGCGCCCAGGACCTACCGGCACGCCGTTGTTCTTGGCCCAGTTGATGAAATCGGCAACGATCAGAAAGTAGCCCGGGAAGCCCATTTTGATGATCATGTCGAGCTCGAACGATAAGCGCGACTGGTACTCTTGTTCGCGAGCGGCGCGCGCCGCAGGATCCGGAAACAATATCCGCATCCGCGCTGTCAGCCCCTCGGTTGCGCGCTGGCGCAGGAAATCGTCCAGCGTCATGCCTTCCGGGGTCGGAAATTGAGGTAATTTACTGACGCCCAGTTCGAGATTAAGCGAACAGCGTTGCGCAATTTCCACGCTATTTGCCAGCGCTTGCGGCAAATCGGCAAACAGTTCGCCCATTTCGGCCTGGGTTTTAAAATACTGTGCTTCGGTAAAAAGCCGCTGGCGTCTGCGATCGCCCAGCAGCGCGCCTTCGGCAATACAGACGCGAGCCTCGTGCGCCTTGTAATCCGTGCTGTCGAGAAATTGTACCGGATGCGTGGCGACAACCGGCAAATCCAGCTTCTCCGCCAGCGGCAAGCTCAGCCGCAAACAGTTTTCCGCATCGGACAAACCGGTGCGTTGAATCTCCAGATAATACCGGTCGGGAAATAAAGCCGTCCATCGGCTGGCCATGCGCATTGCGCCGGCTTCGTTATCGGACAGCAAAGCCTGACCGACATCGCCCAGTTGCGCGCCCGACAAAGCGATCAAGCCTTCGGTCCCGGTTTCCTCCAGCCAGGAAAAACGCAGTTCGGCGCGACCTCGCACCCGATTTTCGCGATATGCGCGGGTAAGCAGTTCGGATAAAGTGCGATAACCGGCTAAATTCTGCACCAATAACAACAACCGCGCCGGTCGATCACGATCGATCTCATTGCTCACCCAGACATCGCATCCCGCTATCGCCTTGATACCCTTACTGCGCGCTGCCTGATAAAACTTGACCAAACCGAACACATTCGATAAATCGGTCAGCGCCAGTGCCGCCATGTCATCGCTTTTGGCGCGCGCAACGGCATCGTCGATACGCAGTATGCCATCGGTGATGGAATATTCCGAATGCAGTCGCAAATGTACGAATTGGGGTAAAGACATAGTCAGGGAAAAATCCGGCGGCAAGTCACCGTAGCGTGCGGAGCAGCCGCTTCATCATGGTTAATCGTCGGATATCGCCGTATCGAGATGCGGAAACAACACATCGGTATAACCGAAGTAGCGTAAATCCCGGATCCGCATCGGGTACAAAACACCAAACAGATGATCGACTTCATGCTGTACGACACGCGCATGAAATCCTTCTGCGATGCGATCTATTTCGTGTCCGTACTGATCGAAACCCCGGTAGCGCAAACGCGCATAACGCGGCACCAGACCCCTCATGCCCGGCAGCGACAGACAGCCTTCCCAGCCCTCTTCCTGCTCTTCTTCCAGCATGGTCAGAACCGGGTTTATCAGCACGGTCTCAGGCACCGGTTCGGCATCGGGATAACGCGGATTATTCGCCACGCTGAAAATCACCACTTGCAAACCAGTGCCGATTTGCGGAGCGGCCAGACCCGCTCCATTCAGGGCCTGCATCGTATCGCGCATATCGCCGATCAACTCGTGCAGCGCTGCGGTATCGAATGCGCTCACCGGCTCCGATGCCTGCAGCAGACTCGGTTCGCCCATCTTCAAAACGCGTCGGACCGCCATCAGAGCTCCACTTGCGTCCCCAACTCAATCACCCGATTGGTCGGAATATGAAAGAAAGCCGTGGCGCTGCTGCCGTTGCGAGCCATGCTGACAAACAGCTTCTCCCGCCACGGCGCCATGCCCGGCATCGCGGTCGTAATCAGTGTTTCGCGACTCAGGAAAAAAGAAGTTTCCATCAGGTTTAGCGCGACTCCGCGAATTTTAACGCCGGCTAATGCCATGGGCAAATCGGGGCCGTCCTTGAAACCGTAATTGACGGTCACGCGATAGAATTCGTCGCCCAACACTTCGAGCAATATGCGATCGGCATCGTCCACCCACGGTTCGTCCTTGATTTTAACTGTCAAAAACAATACGGTTTCATGGATGACTTTATTATGCACCAGATTATGCAACATGGCATGAGGCACATTATCCAGATTCGTCGTCAGAAACACCGCCGTGCCGGGGACCCGCAACGGCGGATGCGACGCCAGCCCGGCAAGGAAAGGCTTCAGGGTAATGGACTGCGCCTGTTGCCGCTGCGCAAGTATCTCTCGTCCGCGCTTCCAGGTAGTCATGAGCGTAAACATAAAGGTGCCGACGGCAAGAGGAAACCATCCTCCTTCAAATATCTTGACCAGATTCGCGCCCAGAAACGCCAGATCGATGATCAGAAAAAACGTCGCACCGATAATAATATAAGTCCAATTCCATTTCCATAATCCGCGTGCTACCGCGAACACCAGCAAGGTATCTATCGCAATCGTGCCGGTGACCGCCAGACCGTACGCCCACCCCAGATTACTGGACGACTGGAAACCGAAAATAAGAGCGATAACGCCCAGCATCATAACCCAGTTCATAATCGGCACATAAATCTGCCCCATCTGCCGTGCCGAAGTATGTACGACGTTCATGCGTGGCATGAAGCCTAGCTGCGTCGCCTGATGCGTCATGGAAAATACGCCCGAGATCACCGCTTGCGAAGCGATCACGGTCGCCACCGTCGACAATCCCACCATCGGGTACAGTGCCCACTTCGGCGAGAGCGCGTAGAAAGGATTCGCTGCGGTACTCGGGTCCAGGATCATCATCGCGCCCTGACCGAAATAATTCAGCAATAAAGCTGGCAGCACAAACAGAAACCAAGCCAAGCGGATCGGCGTTTTGCCGAAATGCCCCATATCGGCATACAAGGCTTCGGCACCGGTTACCGTCAATACGACAGCGCCCAGAGACAGAAACCCCTTCACTTTATGATTGACAAGAAAATCAACCGCATAGCCGGGATTGAGCGCATGCAGCACGGCGGGATAACGATAAATCTCCAGGCCGCCCAGAATCGCCAGAATCGCAAACCATATCAACATGATAGGTCCGAATAAAATCCCCACCGTGGCGGTGCCTTTACGCTGGATAAAAAACAGGGCCACCAATATGCCTATAGAAACAGGTATCACGAACGTTTTGAGTCCGGGAGCCCCGACTTCCAGTCCTTCCACCGCAGACAATACGGAAATGGCCGGAGTAATGATACCGTCGCCGAAAAATAGAGCGGCCCCGAATAATCCCAGGATCAGAAACGTCCTGCGTATCGGCGCATCGGGTGCGAGAACGCGCTGCATCAATGCAATCAGCGCCATAATACCGCCTTCGCCCTTATTATCGGCGCGCATGATAAATACGACGAATTTAAGCGACACCACGATCAGCAAAGACCAGAATACCAAGGATAATACGCCCAGCACGTCAACATAATTGGCGTTTATGCCGTGTTCGCTGCTAAAAACCGTTTGCAGCGCATACAAAGGGCTGGTACCGATATCGCCGTATACGATTCCTGCGGCAGCAATGGACAGCGCGGCTAAACTTTGCTTGTTGACGATATCTCGCGAACTGGAAGAATTAGCCGGAATTGCTGATTGCATAAGATTTCCTTAACGATGACGAATTACTTCAGGGATAGCGCGATGCAGATAATATATCATCGACCACAAAGTCAGTATGGACGCCATCCAGATCAGCCAGGTGCCGATACGCTGTATATCGAGGCCCAGTACATTTTCATGGAACAGCAATAATAAAATAGCCAGCATCTGGAATGCCGTTTTGAATTTACCTATTACCGATACGGCAACGCTGGCTTGCGCTCCGATGCTCGCCATCCACTCCCGCAAAGCGGAAATAGTTATTTCACGGCCAATGATGATAAATGCAATCAAAGCATCTACCCGCCGCAACTGGACCAGTACGATCAAAGCCGCAACCACCATCAATTTATCGGCCACCGGGTCGAGAAATGCTCCGAACGCCGAAGACTGATTCAGCATGCGTGCAAAATAGCCGTCCAGCCAATCGGTAATCGCGGCGATACCGAACATGGCGGCTGCCAGAAGATTCATCTCGCGCAAATCCAGCCACTTCGTCGGCAAATAGAAAACCGCTACTACCAGAGGGATAAGCAGTATGCGTAACCAGGTCAGCAAATTAGGTACATTAAGCGGCATAATTTCATAACCGGGTCATAACGAACCGCTATTCTAACCTATGCGCTCCCCGGACTAAAGGCGCGTCAATGCAATTCATTATAAATTTGCTCCGCGAGACTGCGGCTTATGCCTGCGACAGTAGCTATTTCCTCTATTCCCGCATTCTTTAATTCCCGCATGCCGCCAAAGGTTTCGAGCAGTTTTTGCCGCCGTTTCGGCCCTATTCCGGCTATATTTTCGAGTGTGGAAGTAGTGCGCGCTTTACCGCGCCGCGCTCGGTGTCCGGTAATCGCAAAACGATGCGCTTCGTCGCGGATCTGCTGGATCAGATGCAGGGCCGGGTCATCGGCCGGCAAACGCGTCGCTTCGCCGCTTACGGTAATCAGCTGCTCCATGCCCGCTTTACGTTCGACTCCCTTGGCGACCCCGATCAGCATGATTTCGTCGATACCGAGCTCGGCCATCACTTCGGCGGCGATATTCAGTTGGCCCACGCCGCCGTCGATCAGAACCAGATCCGGAAATTTGCCTTCCGCCTGCTGAATTCTGCGATAGCGCCGGGTAATGGCGTCGCGCATCGCGGCATAATCGTCTCCGGCAACGATGCCCTGAATATTAAAGCGCCGGTATTGTCCGGGCTGCATGCTTTCCTGATCGTAGACTACGCACGATGCGACCGTCGCTTCGCCTAGCGTATGACTGATATCGAAACATTCGATGCGCTGTAAATTGGCCATCTTCAATGCATGCTGCAACGCCGCCAATCGCCGGCTTTGCGTGGTTTTTTGCGTCACCTGGCGAGCGATAGCCAATTTGGCGTTATTGAGCGTCATCTGCAGCCAGCCTTTGCGCTCGCCGCTGGGCCTGCTCTGTATCGTCACCTTGTAACCGGCCTGTTCGCTGAGCGCCGCTGCAAGCGCAGCATCTACCGGCCCGGATACGATGATATGCGACGGGATGTTTATGCTGGAATAATGTTGGGCGAGAAACGCGTTCAACGCTTCATCGACGCTCGCTTCCTGGGCATTCTGCGGGAACAGGCTGCGATCGCCGAGATGGCGGCCACCCCGGATCATCAACAGATTCACGCACAACAAACCCTGTTCGCTGACAACGGCTATGACGTCGGCATCCACCTGGCTTTGACTGCCGACAAACTGTTTTTCCCGTACGGCAGTCAGGCTTTTAAGCTGATCGCGATAGAGTGCCGCCACTTCGTACTCCGTTCTTTCCGCCGCCGCCTGCATTTTTTCGCCGATCGACTGCAACACCTGATTCGCCTTGCCGGTCAAAAACAGCGTTGCATTTTTAACGTCGGCGGCATAATCCGAAGCGCTGATCGCCCCCACGCACGGCGCCGTACAACGCTGGATCTGATGCAGCAGACAGGGCCGCGAACGATGATTGAACACGCTGTCTTCGCAGGTGCGCAAGCGAAAGATTTTCTGCAGGATATGGATGCTTTCGCGTACCGCGTAGGCGTTTGGGAACGGGCCGAAACAACTGTCTCGACTTTGCGGCGTGCCGCGAAATGATCCCAGCCGGGGATAGTCATGACCGGACAGCATCAGATATGGATACGATTTGTCGTCGCGAAACAGTATGTTATAGCGAGGCGCCAGCGCCTTGATCAGATTGTTTTCCAGAATCAAGGCTTCGGATTCGGAGCGCGTCACCGTAATTTCCACGGCGCGGATCTTGCCTACCATCAAACGGATACGCGGCGACAGGTCGGTTTTCTGGAAATACGACGCGACGCGCTTTTGCAGATCGCCGGCTTTACCGACGTACAACACTTGGGCATCATCTCCGAGCATGCGGTAAACGCCCGGCAAATTAGGCAGATTCGCAATCAGGTGCGCACTATCGAACATCGCTTCCCTCATTCCCGGTCGGCGCAGATCCGGGCAAACACCGCATGAAACATGTCTGTGGTCAGACGCCGCGTTTGAGTATTGTAACGACTGCAATGATAACTGTCGTACAGCTTGCGCCTGTCTCCGATCGCATGGACTGCCCCATGCCCGAATTTATGGGTTTTAGGCGGCAATCCCAACGCCATCAATACCGCAGCATGCGCCACAGCGCCCAGAGCCAGTATCGCGATATCGGCCGGAAGCGCCCGGAATTCCGCCGCCAAATAGTTATTGCACTGCCGGATTTCACCGGGCTCGGGCTTATTGGCCGGCGGCAGGCACTTGACGGCATTGGTAATGCGGCAACCCTGCAATATCAGGCCGTCTTCGCTGTCGACGGACTGCTCCCGGCTGGCAAAACCGTACCGATGCAAGGTCTGGTACAGCAATATGCCGGCATGGTCACCGGTAAACGGACGGCCGGTACGGTTCGCGCCATGCATCCCGGGCGCTAGGCCCACGATCAGCAGCCAGGGACGTTCGTCGCCAAACGGTGGCACCGGCCGCGCATAATAATCCGGAAAGTCGGCCCGCACTTCCGCCAGAAATCCCGCCAGACGCGGACACGCCGTACAGTTTGCACAAAACGTCTCGCTCAATTCATCCCGCTCTTGCCGCACGTATTATTGACGTCCTGCCCCCATAATTCGCCATTGTCATGGCCGAGACCGGCAACCCGATGCATTGCCTCGACATAACGCGGATGTCCGTGCAGTGCAGTCATGTCCGGTGCATGGGCCTGTCCGTGTAAACGAGCCATGCGTACGATGCTCAACGCCGGCTTTTGCCACTGCAGACGATTTAAAACTTCGTCCGCTGCCAGCGGATTATTGCACACCAGCACCATATCGCAACCCGCCTGCAAGGCCGCATGCGCCCGATCGACCATATCGCCGGCAACACCCGCGCCTTCCATGGAAAGATCGTCGCTAAAAATCACGCCTTCGAAACCGAGACGCCGGCGCAGGACTTCCTGCAGCCAGAAAGCAGAAAATCCGGCAGGCAAACTATCCACAGCCGGATAAATGACGTGCGCCGGCATCATGCCGGGAATGTCATCGGCCACCAGCCGCGCAAACGGCACCAGATCATCCGCTTCGATCTCGCTCATGCTGCGCTCATCGACCGGTACTGCAAGATGCGAATCGGCACGCACGTAACCGTGACCGGGAAAGTGTTTGCCCACGCTGCCCATTCCAGCGGTTTTCATGCCCAGCATCAAGGCATGCGCCAGGTCGGCCACGACATGCGCCTGCGCATGAAAAGCTCGGTCGCCGATCACCGAGGAAGCGCCGTAATCGAGATCGAGCACAGGGGTAAAACTCAGATCCACCCCGTGCGCACGCAATTCCGCCGCCAGCACGTAACCGCAATCCTGCGCCAGATGAAGCGCCTGGGTCGAATTACGCTCCCATATCGCGCCTAAGGCCCGCATCGGCGGCAACACGGTAAATCCTTCGCGAAAACGCTGTACTCGCCCCCCCTCATGATCCACTGCAATCAATAAATGCGGCGAGCGCAAAGCCCGGATTTCCGCCGTCAGCGCACTCAATTGCTGGGGCGACCGATAGTTGCGCGCGAACAGAATCACGCCTCCGACCAAAGGATGCAGCAATCGTTTGCGGTCGGCGTCGGTTAATTCCAGCCCCGAGACATCGACCATTACCGGTCCCAGACTCATGCTCATCCCTCCAGTATCACAAAAGCGACTACCATATCAGACTCGTCGCTGATCGACAAATGACTCACTTCACCCCTCTTAAGCGCAGCCATTCCCGCAGCAACGGCGCAAATTCAAATTCTGGCCGCCCCAGTTCATCATGAACAACAGCAATATTCGCCAGCGAAACCAGATCTCGTAAACCGGTACCGGCCGCTTTGGCCAAGGATTCCTAGGCAGAAAAACGCTTGGCCAGGAAACATGCAGGGGCGGATTGCGCCTAGTAGCTTGCCACTAGATGGCAGTCGACGTTTATCGATCCAGATTCCGTATGAATTCGTTTACAAACCGAATGAAAATTATAAAGGAATTAAGGAAACATCTGTTCATAATATGAAAAACATGATGCAGGAAAGGCCATGCTTCCGTGCGGGAACGAACCGATCTATGGAAGTCATATCTTTTAAAATTTTGTTATATTGTGTCAATTCATTGTTTGACAAGCCAATCTAATCTGTTTTGCGTTACAGAAACCAGCAATGGAAAAATATACATATAACACAGGCGAACGGATCGACAACATTGATGCCAGATCAAAAGCGATCCACCTAAGCTGCCAAAATTAGACCTGACAGGATTGAAATAAACGGTACCTTCGGGAAAGACAAAGTCACTGCAAAAATTTGTCGAAACATTTTATTTGATCATTTGCTGGAGATTGAGTATGAACGAAGAACACGAAATGGCCCATTCTGAAGGTCCTGCGGGGGGATGGGGATCGCTTAAAGGGATTGCCAGCATCTTTGGCGAGGCCTGGTCAACCCCTGCAGCACTCGATACCCTACGTCGCATGAACAAGCCTGGAGGCGTCATGTGTGTCTCGTGCGCCTGGCCTAAGCCTGCCAATTATTCTGCTTTCGAATTTTGTGAAAACGGTGCGAAGGCTATGTTATGGGAACTCACGAGCAAGCGATGCACTCCGGAATTTTGGGATGAGCATACCGTAAGTCAATTGCGCCAATGGCGTGACCATGACCTGGAAATGACTGGACGCCTGACCGCACCGCTCAAGTACGATGCTGCCGAAGACCGCTACGTCGCTGTTTCGTGGGAGGCAGCCTTCGCCGATATCGGCAGTGTATTGAAGGCGCTCGAACCCGAAAGTACTATTTTTTACGCTTCTGGCCACGCCGGTCTCGAGGCCTCCTATCTCTACGCGCTCCTCGCACGCCTCTACGGCAACAACAATCTGCCGCAAAGTTCCAACATGTGTCACGAAACCACTTCGGTGGGTCTGACCAAAGTCATCGGTTCGCCGGTCGGGACAATCGTTTGGGACGATCTGCAGGAGGCAGACGCATTATTTTTCTTTGGACAAAACCCGGGCACCAGCAGCCCCCGTTTCCTGGACCCATTGCAGAAAGCCAAGAAGCGCGGCGCCAAGATCGTGACGTTCAATCCAATTCGGGAGCAAGGATTGGTTTCATTTGTTAATCCGAGAAATCCCGTCGAAATGATGACCGGCAAGGAAACGATAATTTCAGACCATTATCTGCAACTGAAATCGGGTGGTGACGTGGCCGCTATTCTGGGCTTGTGCAAATGTGTGATCGAAGCCGACGATGCGGCCAGGGCGACCGGAACTGCGCGTGTCCTGGATGTCGACTTCATAGCCCAACACACCACCGGTTTTGATGACTTTATCGCTAGTGTCCGCGAAACATCGTGGCCGGATATCGAGTCCTGCAGCGGACTGACCGAAACCGCGCTGCGGGAAGCCGCGCGGGTATATATCGAAGCGGAACGGGTGATCGGCGTATACGGCATGGGCCTGACCCAACATACCCATGGCGCGCTAAATATTGCGATGCTGGTGAATCTGCTACTGCTGCGCGGCAATATCGGCAAGGCCGGAGCCGGCTGTTGTCCCGTACGTGGCCACTCCAACGTCCAGGGACAACGTACGGTAGGTATTGCCGAAAAAACCCATTTGATTCCAATGGATAAGCTAAAATCCTTATTCGAATTTGATCCGCCAACCAAAGATGGCATGAATATAGTAGAGGCTGTCGAAGCCCTGTTCGAAGGCAAAGTGAAGGCTTTCGTTTCGCTCGGCGGCAACCTCTTGCGGGCGGTACCCGATCAGAAGCGTATGGAAGACGCTTGGGCACGTCAGGATCTTACCGTGATGATCTCGACCAAACTCAATCGCAGCCATTTGTTCCCGGGGAAAACCGCCTACATTCTACCGTGTCTGAGCCGGTCGGAAATCGATGAACAGGCGACCGGTCCCCAGTCGATTTCCACGGAAGACAGTTTTTCGATGATCAGCGGTTCGATTGGTCATCGGGATCCCGCTTCGAAAGAGTTAAAAAGCGAGCTGGCCATCGTCGCCGGCATCGCTCAAGCGACCTTGCCGTTCAACCCAAAAATAAAATGGAACGCCTGGACCGGCGACTATAGTCTCGTACGTGACCTGATCGAGGCAACTTATCCGGATGATTTCCGCGATTTCAATCAGCGATTGTTCGAGCCTGGGGGTTTTTATCGCGGGAACTCCGCGCATGATCGCGTTTGGAAAACCGATACTGGCAAGGCTATATTCACAATCCCAGGCCAGCTCACCTCACTTGGTTTTCAGGACAGGCCGGGGCGCTATCGCCTGATAACCCTGCGTTCCAATGATCAATTCAATACAACCATATACGGCTACTCGGATCGCTTTCGCGGGATTGAGGGAACGCGTGCCGTCTTGCTAATGAATCCTGCCGACATCGACTCAGCAGGTTTGGAGGCGGGAGAGACTGTACGGCTGATTACTGACTTCGATGACGGGCAGTATCGCAGCCTGGGCGGACTCACACTGACTCCCTATGACATTCCGTACGGCACAGTCGGCTCCTACTATCCCGAATGCAATGTACTGGTTCCCATCTATCACCACGACCAGCTTTCAAAGACACCGGCGTCGAAATCAGTGCCGGTTCGTATCGAACGCGAAGTGACTACCGATATCGGACAGGTACAATAGGCCATGCAAACGCTCCAATCTGTCGGCAGCTTGACAGCGCGCGCGAAATTCTCGCCTACTGCGCAACCGGGGCAGAACGACAGCGAAATGATGTGGCATGTTGCCGAAGAGGTTGCGGTGGGCATACTGGTCAATGGCACGCCGATAACCGTAATGATGGCCACGCCGGTTGATCTCGAAGACTTGGCAGCCGGTTTTCTGCTAGCAGAAGGATATCTAGATAACGTACTGAATATTCGCAGGATCCGGATCTTATCGACCGAAACAGGCTTTTGCGTCAATGTCGCCGTTGGCAAGCCGCTGCGACGCAAACTGTCGGAACGATCGATGGAAGGGCGTTCAGGCTGCGGGCTATGCGGCATCCACGCACTGACCGACGTGACGTTCAAATTGCCTCATCGCGTACGGCCAGCCTTGCACGCGGAAGCAATTACTACCGCATTCGGTGCGCTGAACTCATACCAACCCATGAATGCGGCTAACCACTCCGTCCATGCGGCCGGGTTTGCGACTCGGGATGGCGTAATTCATTGGGCGCGTGAAGATGTGGGCCGCCACAATGCACTTGACAAGCTTATCGGCGCACTCAAGCGCAATCACATTGATGTAAATTCCGGATTTGCCGTGATGACGAGCCGTTGCAGTTTCGAGCTTGTACAGAAAGCCGTCATTTCCGGCCTGGGTGGGTTGGCAACGCTTTCCGCGCCAACTGCGCTCGCGCTTGAAATGGCACATCGTGCCGGACTGCCATTAGCCAGTCGTGCGCCCGGTGGCGTCGCGCTTTTCTGAAATCGTATCCATCACGCCTGCTACCCGCTCATGTACGCTAAGGAAACGCTGATTTATTCAAAAATTTCAGCTTGAATTCCGGGGAGCGCCATTGTGCCATTGGTGCCATTCAGGTCAGACCCCGACTTTTTCGAGACATCGGCCATTACCGGCCCCAGACTCATGCTCATCCCTCCAGTATCACAAAAGCGACTACCATATCAGACTCGTCGCTGATCGACAAATGACTTGTCTTGACTCCCCGCACCCGGAGCCATTCCTGTAGCGGCGGCGAAAATTCGAATTCGGGCCGTCCCAGTTCATCATGAACAACAGCAATATTCGCCAGCGAAACCGGATCGCGTAAACCGGTACCCGCCGCTTTGGCCAGGGCTTCCTTCGCTGCGAAACGCTTCGCCATAAATCCGGCAGGCGAGGCATGTCGCCTGTATGCATCCACCTCCGACGACGCCAGTATTTTCAGTGCCGCACGTTCGCCGTGGAGCTCCAGCATTCGTGCCAGACGCGGTACGCTGACTATATCCGTTCCTATGCCGTAAATCATTGCCACCCTTAATATTCCCGCATCTGCACCATAACTTTTGCAGAGTTTCAAAGTCGTTTTTACAATTGAGCAATCATGCCATGATTATACCGAAAGAGGAAACGTTCCATCGCAGGTCCGCTTTGAATACGTGGCTTTGGAAGCAGCCCTGCCGCCATGAAAGATTAACTTATTGAATTTTAATTAAAAAAGGCGGCCTAAGCCGCCCTCTGCCACCCCTGCGAGTACGATTATTTCTTGCGACGGCGTATCGCACCGAGACCGGCCAAGCCGATACCGAACAATGCCAGCGTAGCGGGTTCAGGGATTGCCGGAGTCACACTGATGGTATCCAGATGCAAATACCCCGGATCGTCTCTCGAACCGAAAGTCAGTATGGTCGAAGAGCCGGTCGCCATGACATTGTAAGTATAACGAGTGTAAGGCTGCGCGGCGATATTCATGAGATCCGAGAGCATCGTTCCGCCCCAGGACACCGAAAATTCATTAGGCGTAGCGCCATCGCTTGCCAGCCAGTAACTCAAATCATAATGGCTGCCTGCGGTAGTGGATAGCGTCTGGCTAAGAAAATCGAGCGAACCAACCGCTCCGAGGTAAGCCGCGTAACTACCGCTTTGGGATTGCGTACCTACGCCTGTGTAATCCGGATTACCGGAGACCGTCCATCCGGCAAGATTTCCGGTTTCAAACCCCCCATTGATGACGTTCGCATGCGCCATTACCGAACCAAATGCCGCGTACACGGCTATTGCCAAAAATATTTTTTTCATAATGTGTTCCCCTAAAATCGAATGTTAGAAGTATCAGTATCGGCGATCTGGAATTCTATGCATATCAATCTGCATAGATGAGCCGGTATTAAATAAGCATTATTCATGCCATAAATAAAAATAAATTAAATTTTAGTTTAAAATCAAATATATATTTAATTATATCATAACAATAAAACGATTATTCCAGCGCATATCTATTGATAATGTAAAAAAAATCGACAATAGCGCTTAGTTTACAAGTGAATTAAACAATCCATTTTTCGAATAATTCAATTTTCTTGAGTTTCAGCCGTTATTATAAGATAAAGATAATTCTAAAGGATCGATATGAATAACGATAACTACGTCATCCCTCCTGAAGTGATCAAACTGACCAAAGACAAGAACTACACCATTTATCGCGCCTGGCGAATACATAAGCGGATCAGCTTGTATGCAGTTGCGAAACGCATGCAGATTTCAATGGAATTGCTCACAAAGATTGAAACCGGCAAGTACGAGCCAACTTTCCGTCTTCTGCTTGATTTCGCTACGGCGTTAAGCATTATGCCGGAACTTATCGATTTATGAAGATGGCGACAACGTATGTCGCGTCGGCATTGAGCTCTGGATTAGTTGACGCTTGGTTCGGCCGGGATGGTGCGTTCGACAAGGCTGACTTCCCGTTCGCGACTTGTGACGGGAGGCAGGAACATATTTAATTCTGGCGGAAGCTGTGAGATTCACAATGAATAGCCAGTCATTTGATTTGACTGGTTTTGAGATTCTGGTTAAAAAATAGTTACTACGTTTGTTACCACGGCGGGCTAGTCGGTAACGGTCTTGATCTTGCCCGCCATGATTCATTATATCTTATATCAACCCACGCTCGGCGAAGCTCAGTACGATATCGCCGATGATGAAGTGATCCAGAACTTTAACGTCCACCAGCGCCAGCGCATTTTTTAGCTGCTCGGTCAGCGCCAGGTCGGCCCGACTGGGTTCGGACTCGCCGGATGGATGGTTATGGGACAGAATGAGGGCAGCGGCATTATGCGATAGTGCTGCCTTAACGACTTCGCGGGGGTATACACTTGCTTGATTGAGCGTACCCCGGAACATTTCTTCGAATTCGATCACACGATTCTGATTATCCAGAAATAATACGCAAAAGACTTCATGTTCCAGCCCGGCAAGTTTCAGACGCAAATAATTCTTCACGGTGCCGGGGGAGTTCATTGCTTCACCAGGTTGACGCATGCGCTTGTCGAGGATCGCCAGGGCTTCGAAAATGATGGCATCGTCGGTTTGGGTGGTGTTGTAAGCGGCTGCGGTTTCGGTTTGAACAGTATTCATGATCATGGCTCCTTGGGTCGATTGAAAGTGATGCTCTCGACCTGAAGCTCTCTTCGCTCCGCCCCGGGGCGGCGGGGGTGGGGAAGCCGTTTGCGCAGGAATGACAAAACCGGGATTTCTCCCGGCTTGCTTGTGATGCCCACGATCAGTCCCCCTTCACGAATGCTGAGGGGCGCTGAGCGT
>DAIETB010000220.1:0-5929 GCA_027345925.1 Sulfuriferula sp. | reverse complement strand
CGATATTAAAACCGTTATCGTTTCATGCGGCACTTGCATGGACCAGTTGCTCAAATATCAGTTCGAAAAAATATTTCCCGGCTGCCGGCTACTTGATATCCATGAATATCTGATGGAAAAGGGATTGAAACTCGACGGCATTTCCGGAACGCGTTATATGTATCACGACCCGTGCCATACTCCGATGAAAACTTATCAACCGCTGAAAGTCGTCAATCAGTTGATGGGCGAACCGGTAGCGTTATCCAATCGCTGTTGCGGCGAATCGGGTACGCTTGCCATTTCCAGACCGGACATTTCGACCCAGGTACGCTTTCGCAAAGAAGAAGAAATCCGTAAGGATGTAGCAAATATCAGGGATAATGCCGGCGCTTCGATGCCGGTCAAGATTTTGACTTCTTGCCCTTCATGCCTGCAGGGTCTGGGACGTTATGACGACGATGCCGGCACCAGCGCCGACTATATCGTCGTTGAAATGGCGAAAGCGATATTGGGCGAAAACTGGATGGAGGATTACATCACCCTCGCCAATCGGGGCGGTATAGAACGCGTTTTATTATAAGCGACTGCTCTTGATGCGGGCTTGAGCGGCGCGCGTACTTGCCGTTCAACCGCCATGTCCGGTTTTTGCCATGATACCTTGCACAAGATGGCTAACCAGTGCATGTACGTTCTGGCGCCCGGTATCGACGACTATGTCTGCGATTTCACGATAAAGCGGATCGCGCTGCGTATATAAATCCCGCAGACGGGCTTTTGGATCCTGCGTTTGCAACAACGGACGATTGCGGTCGTGACGCGTACGCTGCCATAACTCGTCGATCGTACCGCGCAAATAGATGACGATACCGCGCGACTTCAATTGGTCGCGATTGACCGGACTTAATACTGCGCCACCGCCTGTTGCCAGAACGATCCCTTCTTGCTGGGTAAGTTGCAGCAGCATCTGCTCTTCGCGTTTGCGAAAACCGCTCTCGCCTTCTACTTCGAAAATCATGGGGATCGTAACTCCGGTACGGCGAACGATTTCATGATCGGAATCGTAAAAAGGTCGGCGCAACTGCCTGGACAAAAGCTTGCCGACCGTTGTTTTCCCCGACCCCATCAAGCCGACCAGAAAAATATTATTAAAACGATCTTCCATTTAACGCCACCCTGACAAGGCCGCAGCTTGCCGTTCCAGCAACCGGTAACAAAATAATTGCAGTAAACGCATAGAAATAAAATACAGGCAATGTAATTACCTGGAAATTCAATCGACCAAACAGGGCAGCCGGGAAAAAATAATTATTAACAGGTTACATAACCAGCAGAGATATTTTCCGCTCCGCGAATTATATCCCTATGCACGCGTATCACAAAAAAAGGCGGAATTATCCGCCTTTTTTTTGCCGCTTGAGGCTATTTGATCGTCATATCCTCTTTTACGATACGTGGAGTTATAAACACCAGCAATTCGGTTTTATTATTAGTAGTGGTATTGTCCTTGAATAAATTTCCGACCCACGGCAAATCGCCGAAGAAAGGAACTTTATCTATGGTGACTTGCTTGTTCTGGTAATAAATACCGCCGAGCACAACCGTTTCACCATTTTTGACCCTGACTTCCGTTTTCACCCTTTTAGTATCGATAGGATACGCCAGCACTCCTCCACTGCTAAACGGTACGCCCGGCGCATCGTCCTGTACTTCTATGGTGAGTATTACCGAGTCGTTATTCAGAATCTGCGGATTGACCAGCAAGCACAGGAAAGCATCGACAAACGTAACCGTAGGAGGCGAAGTCGCCGTGCCGGGCGTCACGTCGGGAATTTGCGTACCCTGTAAAATTACCGCCGGTCTCTGATTGGCCGTTATCACTCGCGGACTGGAGATGATTTTACCTTTCCCGTCCGTTTCCATGGCCGATAATTCCAGATTCAACAACGCACCGCTGCCGAGATTATACAAAGACAGGCCTAAAGTAGCCGCATTGGTTGCCGCAGAAGGAAGATTAACGTTGGTCGGATTGGCATTTCTCGGAGTCGTCGTGCCGCCGCTAAAGGCAGGCAGCGCATTGATCCCTGCAGTATTCGACGCGCCCGGCGCGGTACCTGATACGCCGCCCAAAGTACCGCCATTATTGGTAGTAAACGGTGATGAAGCACCGAATTTAACCCCCAGATCCTTGCTGAACGAGTCGTTGGCAACAACCACTCGCGCTTCTATCATTACCTGACGCGCAGGAGTATCGATCAGCTTGAGCAATGCCGCCACCTGATCCTGTTTGCTCGGAATGTCGTCCACGATCAGCGTATTGGTCTGTAGCTCGGACGTTGCACTGCCGCGAGCCGACAATATGCGATTGGGATTATTCGCCGTAGAAGTCGGAGCCGCGGCAGCGGCAGTAGCCGTTTGCGCCTTGATGCCCTGAGCTTGCGCGTCGCAGGTCACGTCGGAACCCGTATCTCCAGGCAATAGCGGCAACCCTAGCAAAGATCGCGCCGCCTGGTCGGCTTTTTTATAGTTCAGCTGATACTGACGCACCACCAGCGGCTCCAAAGATTCTATGCTCTGGCGTGACTCCATCTCAGCCTTTTCTTTCGCCAGCAGCTCGTCTTTGGGCGCAACCCAGATGACGTTTCCGCTTTCGCGTTTATCCAGGCCTTTAGCTTGCAAAATGATGTCGAAGGCTTGATCCCAGGGAACGTCTTTGAGCAGCAGGGTCAGATTCCCGGTCACGGTATCGCTGGTAATGATATTTTTACCGGTGAAATCGGCAATTACCTGAAGCACGGAGCGAACATCGGTATTCTGAAAATTGAGCGACAGTTTTTCGCCGGTGTATTGAGGTTTCGCACCATTGGCCAAGCTGGCCTGATCCGTTTTTGGTCTGACTTCAATGATAAATTGATTGTCGGTCTGATACGCCGAATAATCGTATTCGCCGGTGGGCTGTATCGTCATACTGACGTTATCACCCTGCGCCTGAGTTTCGACAAACTTGACCGGGGTTCCGAAATCGGTCACATCCAGTCGCCGTTGTAGACGATTTGCCACATCGGTATTAATAAAATTGACCAGCAAATTTTCGCCCTGTTTACGTATATCTATTCCGGTCGTGCTGTCGGACAAAGTGGCGATTACACGCGCCGCTCCGTCAGAACCGCGGCGAAAATCGATATCCTTGATGGCATGCTTGCCGGCGCCGGCGGCGGGTACGGCGAAATGAGTGGTTTCATTACTGGTTTCTGCGGTATCAGACGCTTTAAGCGTAATAAACAAATCGTTACCCTGAATGCGGGTTTCGTATTGGGCGGGTTTGATCAGATTCAGAACCAGACGGGTACGATCGCCAGCCTGTACCACATTGATACTGCGCAACGCTCCCTGATTAACCAGAACGGTATTTTTTCCAAGTCCGTTCGACGTGTTTGCCAGATCCATAGCAATACGGGGCGGCTCATTGACGGTGAAGCTGACCGGGCTGTTTTGCAGGCCCTGCTTCATGGCGACCTTGATTAAAAGCTTGCCGTTTTCCAGCGTTGAAAATTCGACGCCATTTACCGAGTTGAGCACAGGTCCGACATCAGCGTGAACTTGCTGAACAGTGATGGCCATTAACCACAATATACCGAAAAACGTCAGCAGTGTTCGACTCATTTGGGCGATATCCGTTTTCATTGTTTAACTACTCCTTATTGTTCTTGCAGAGTAAGCGCACCATCGCGCTCCGCCCAGTCGCCGGCGCTATCTTGCACGGTTTCTTTTAATTTGACTTCCGTATCGGTAATGGCTACGACCCTGCCGAAGTTCTGGCCTAAATAATTACCGACTGTTACCGTATAAATAATATGCCCCGGGGTTTGAATCACGGCATAAATCTTGTTTTTCTTCTTTAACACCCCGACCATCTTGAGACTTTCCAGCGCAAATGATTCCAGCAGTTCCCGCGGACGATTCAAATCCGGTTGCAAACCATTGCCTTCGCCCATTTTCAGAGTTAATTTTCTGGGTTTGAAAGGATCGGGCAAATCAAAGGCATTATAAGTAAATGCTTCGTAAGGCTTCATTTCCGGGAGCGGCTCGACTTTACCGCGCGAATTATTGCCGGCGTTTTTTACAAATTCCTTCAGATCGTCGTGACCGGCTCCGGAACATGCCGACACGCTCAATATCGCGAGGGCTACGATAAAGTACTTCATTTTTTACCATTCCCCTTTTTGTTGTTATTTTTATTTTGAGCCGCGATTTCGTCCTCATCCAGATAGCGATAGGTATTGATAACGGCATTCATGTACAGACCGCTGTCTTTATCGACGCCGATACTTATATCGTGCAGCGTGGCGATACGCGAAAGTTGCGCGATGTCGCTCGCAAATGCGCCGAAATCGTGATACGAACCGGTAACGCGTATACTGATCGGCAATTCGGCATAAAAGTCCTTGTCCGTTTCTGCGCCGGGTTTGAATAATTCAAACTGCAAGCCTCGGCCCAGGCCGGCCTGATTGATATCGCTGAGCAGTGCATCCATCTGCGAACGATTCGGCAATTGCTTGAGCAAAGCGCCAAAAGAATGATCGATGTCGACCAGTTGCTGTTTATAGATATCGAGGTTGACCGCCTGCCGTTTTTTCGTTATGAAACTCTCCCGCAACGTCAATTCTTCCTGTTGAGAAGCACCGAGCGTGGCTAACTGAGAGCTCCAGACAAACCAGTAGCCGGCAAACAAGACCAGCACGAAAGCGACAGCCATGACCGTCATTTTTACCGGCATCGGAGCATTCGCCAAATCTTTCAGGTCGATACTGCGCAAATCGTTCAAATCCATGATTACCCCGTTTTTCCTGCATTGTCTTCATTTTTATTCTTGTCAGGTGCGACCAGCTGTACATCCAGGCTGAATTCGTTGGCGCGCAAGCCTTGCACTGTAGCGGATTTTATCTCGACCAGAGTTGCGCCCTGCAACCAGGGCGATGCATCAAGATTTCGCATCAGTGTCGATACTCTGGCGCTGGATTGCGCATAACCTTGCAAGTGTACCGTATCGCCATTCTGTACTATCGACTTCAAATACACTCCTTCCGGTAGCCGGCGGACTAGCTGATCGAGCAAATGTACGTCCTGCGAACGGTTGGTCTGCAGCGTTTCCACTACTTGCTTGCGTGCCAGTAACGCTTGCGTCTGCTCTTTCAATTTCTTGATATCGGCAATATCTTTGTCCAGTTTAGCGATTTCCGTCTTAAGATACTCATTCCGCATCCGCTGGCTGTAAATACGCGTTTCCAGGGTAATGTAACCCAGCACGATGATCGCAACAGCCAGCAAAGCCACCATCCCCAGTAGCAGGCTGAAATGGCGTAGCCGGGCGGCACGCCGCATCTCCCGATAAGGAAGCAGATTAATTCGTATCATACGGTATCGAACCTCCGTATAGCCAAGCCGCATGCGACCATCAAAGCGGGCGCATCCACTGCAAGTTTAGTGGCCATTATGCGTGCGGAAAGCGTCATGCCGACAAAAGGGTTGGCGACCAGCGTACTGGCTTCGGTACGGTTTGCAACCGCCTCGTCCAGCCCCGGCAATACGGTACAGCCCCCCGCCAGGACGATATGGTCTACCTTGATATAGGACGTCGAAGAAAAAAACAGCTGTAACGCCCGACTGATTTCCAGAGCCAGTGTTTCGATAAAAGGATGAAGGACTTCGAGATCGTAGTTTTCCAGCAAATTACCCTTGCGTTTGGACTTTTCGGCTTCATCCGAGGACAATCCGTAACGGCGCTGTATTTCCAGTGTCAGCTGGTTGCCTCCGAACGACTGTTCGCGCGAATAAACCATGATATTGTTAACGAATACCAGAATATGCATGGTGGTAGCGCAGATATCTATCAAGGCCACAATCTGGCCTCTGCCGCTTTCCGGCAAAATATGCGCCATTCCTTCATAAG
>DAIETB010000219.1:0-3159 GCA_027345925.1 Sulfuriferula sp. | reverse complement strand
CGCGAATGGGGCACGCCTATCGTCATGAGCGACGCGGTCAAACGGCGGGTGGATGCAATGTGGCAGGATTTGGGCTTGTAAGTTGCGTGGATGTTGCAGGTGCAGAATGCGGGTATAAATTTTGAAATCTGATTCCGTGCTATTTTTTGTTGCGGCTTATCTTTGAGCAAATTATTAGTGCAAATTAAACAAATATGGTATTAAATGTGCTAAATTAACATTTACGTCCTATGTTTAAGGAGTTGTCATGAATCTTGCCTTGGCATCCGATACCGATAAATTCGGTGTTTTAGCTGAAGCCTTGACCAATGCCGGCAAGCATCTGGGAATGAGCCAGTCCGACCTGGGTGCCATCATAGGCAAAAATCGTACTGCGGTCAGTCGCGGCGGCATTGATCCGGACAGCAAGGCCGGCGAGTTGGCGCTGTTGTTCATACGCTGTTACCGTGCGCTGTTCGTACTCGTCGGCGGCGATTTCGATCAGATGCGGCACTGGATGCGGACCGAAAACAGGCATACCGGCGGAATTCCGGGCGAACAAATAAAAAGCGTGCAGGGATTAACTACCGTTCTGGAATATCTTGATGCCATGCGGGGCAAGCTGTAAGTGATCGACTGGAGCGCCTGTCTGGCACAAGCCGAATTGTCTGGTCTGAAAGGCGTCATCCTGCGTCTGGTAGAAAGCCAGGAACAGGTCGCCACTAATCATCTGGTCAGTTCGCTGGAGCGGCAGGCGGTACTGGAAACCTTGCTGGAAACAACCAAACCGCGCCTGCGTCCGGGCACGGAAACCCTGCATTATCTGCTGGCGACTCCGTTCCGGTATCCGCCGCTGAAACATGGCTCGCGTTTCGGTACGCGCAGCGATCCCAGCCTGTTCTACGGCTCGCTGACAACCGCTACGGTGCTGGCGGAAGCCGCTTATTACCGGTTTTTGTTCTGGTACGGGATGGTTGTGCCGCCCGTCGGCAAACTCGACACGCAGCATACCTTGTTTGGAGCGCAATTTTGTACTGAAAAGGGTGTGCGGCTCCAAAAGCAGCCTTTTTCCAGCTATGGCGAGGTGCTCGGCAGCCCTGCGGAATATGGGCCGTCCCAGGCGCTCGGTAGCGTTATGCGTGATGAGGGCGTCGAGGCTTTCGAATTCATTTCGGCGCGCGATCCGGCGCGAGGCATCAATGTTGGGCTGTTTACGCCGGCGGCTTTGCAAGGAATTGCTCCGGTATGCCAGGAAGCATGGCTGTGCGAACTGTCCGCCCGTCAGGTCCGATTTCATGCCGCTCACAGTCGCGAATTATTTTCGTTTCCCCTCGACGCCTTTCTGGTTTCGGGCAAATTGCCGCAAGCGGCCGCCTGATTAATTTCGGACTGGCTTTATTTCAAAATAGATAATGTAGCCGCAGACGGTGTCGACCGGCAAAACAAACCCCGTGAATGATCGAAATAAATGCTTGCTTATGGTACTTATTAGTACTATATTGGCGTATCGAGACTGTAAATACTGACGTTACGGAAAATGAAAAAATACCCATTTTTACCGTTAATTCGAGAATTAGCCGAATGTTATCAGGCATTTGAGGTCTATTCCGCGCTCAATCAGCGCAGCATGGGTTTGACTTCCTGCCAGTTCGACATCATCGCAACGCTGGGTAATACTCCCGGTATGAGTTTTAGAGAGCTCGGCCAAAAAACCCTGATTACCAAAGGTACATTAACCGGCGTAGTCAATCGGCTGGAAGAAAAGAAGCTGGTCGTACGCAGACCGGACCCGAACGACGGGCGCAGTCAGATAGTCAGTTTGACCGGACAGGGCGTAACGTTGTTCGAGCGCGTTTTTCCGCAGCAGCTCGATTATTTGAACTCCGCATTTGCCGCCCTGGAGGCGGATGAAATCGAGCGGATGCGCCAAACCTTGTCTCGACTGCGCAGCGTATTCCGGTTTCAGGAGCAAACATGAAAGACAAAACCTATACCGTAACGGCGATCGTATTGCATTGGCTGGTGGCGGGCTTGATCATTGCGACGTTTCCGCTCGGCTTGTATATGAGCGATATGGCGCTGTCGCCGCGCAAACTGCAATTCTATTCGTATCATAAATGGATTGGCATCGTCATTTTGCTGCTCGTCGTTCTGCGTCTGCTATGGCGCCTCACACACCGCCCTCCCGCCCTGCTCGCCGGCATGCCGCGCTGGCAGGAAAGCAGCGCCCAGGGCGTTCATTTCGTTTTGTACGGCTTGATGCTGGCGGTACCTTTATCGGGTTGGCTGATGAGCTCGGCATCGGGATTCCAGGTGGTATTGTTCGGCGTATTGCCGCTGCCGGATCTGATCGCCGCCAACAAAGCGACCGGGCATTTGCTGAAAACGGTGCACGAATGGCTGAATTACAGCTTGCTGGGGTTTGTAACGCTGCATGTCGGCGCGGCGCTGCATCATCATTTTATTTTGCGCGACGGCACGTTGCGTCGCATGCTGATCGAGCATGGAGAACCTCAATGAGGATTTTGCTTGCGCTATTATTGGCTGTCGGCGCTGCCAACGCAGCGGCAGCCGTATTTACCGTTCCGGTGAACAATAAAAGCAGTATTACGTTTACTTCCCGCCAAATGGGCGTTGCAGTCCACGGTAGCTTCAGCAAATTCGCCAGCCGGATTGTTTTCGATCCCGCCCAGCCCCAGGCGAGCCGCGCGCAAATCGACGTTGCGCTGGCCAGCGTCGATGCCGGAGGCGGCGAGGCCGACGACACCGTCAAGAGTCCGTTGTGGTTCGACGTCCAGGCTTATCCGACCGCTACGTTTGTTTCGGACGGCCTGAAAGCGTTAGGCGGCAATCGCTATCAGGCTACCGGCAAACTGACCATCAAAGGCCGCACCCGTCCGGTAGTCGTGCCGTTTACCGCGGTTCCTGCCGGGGGCTTGCTGGTGCTGGACGGAGTGATTCCGGTGTCGCGTAAAGACTACGGCATAGGCGGCGGCGTATGGGCCGACCCATCGGTAGTCGCCGACGAGGTACAGGTACAGTTTCATATTGGTTTGACGGCAAGCAAATAGATACAGACCTTTGCCCGAACTGCGCTCGCTACATCGCGCGAAGGTCTCAAATACAGGCTTTTTAAGAGTAGCACTGTTTTTTTAAACCACGGAGACAACTATGAAATCT
>DAIETB010000216.1:0-3985 GCA_027345925.1 Sulfuriferula sp. | reverse complement strand
CGGCAACGCAGACATTCATGCTTTATCATCGATGCAACCAAGGTGGAACAAACCCCGCATCGGAGCCATTGGCAGCCCCTGGAATACAATGCATTGCATGGGGGGCTGCGACGTATGTTCGAGCCGATCACTCAGGAATTTATCGACCAACCGGTCTGGTCGCGCTTACTGCAAGCGACAGGTAATTTATTTTCGCAAGTAAAAGGCCAGCAAATCTGGTTTGTAGAAGCACATCAATTTCGTATCGACACGCATAGCGGTATCGGGCGTCCCACACCGGAAGGCGCACATCGGGATGGAGTGGATTTTGTCGCGATTTTATTAATTAACCGAATCAATATCAAAGGCGGAGAAAGCCGCATATTCGACGCTGCCGGCAGCAACGGCAAACGCTTTACCCTGATCGAGCCCTGGACGCTTTTGTTACTGGACGACGAACGGGTGATACACGAGGCGACGCCTATCCAGCCTACCGGCGAAAACGGGCATCGCGACACGCTGGTATTGACTTACCGGCGAGGCGGTTTTCAGGAAGGGCCTTAACTCCGACTCATGCGCCGATGCCTTTGGATCGGCCATATCTTATCAATTTCCGCAATACGAACACCGTCATCAAGGCGATCAGTGCGCCAGCCAATACGTCGGCAGGAAAATGCGCGCCCAGAACCGGTCGCGAAACACATACCAGAAGCGCGAAAATCCATAACAACCATTGCAGTGCCGGACTGGCGCGCGACGATAGACTAGCGGCAAGCAATACGGCAAAGGTCGCATGCCCCGACGGAAAACTATGAAAAAATTCCGGCCGTCCGATTACATGAACGGCTCCGCTGCCCAACGCAAGCAATGGTCGCGGAAAGTCCAACGCAGGCTTGATGGCCGTCACTATCCAGCCCGTCACGCAATATCCTACGCCGAACACCACCAGATTGCATCGCGGCAGGATTTGCGGACGCCATGCAGCAAGTAACAGTGCCAGCGCCATAAAGAACGGATAATTCGCATGATCGCCCCACGCCGTCATGGTCAGCATGAATGCATCAAGATAATGCGCATGGTACGAATTCAGCCATACAAACAATGACTCGTTCAAGCCTCCCCATGCGTATAAAGGGTTAGCCGACGATATCATGTCAAAGTCATGCCGTAACCCCACAAACCGATCCCGATCGCCGCACAGAGCGCCGCGACATAGATCAGCCAGACTCTTTTGGTTAATGCCGTCACCGACGCCAGGGCAACGGCGATCTGAAACAAAATCATCGCAAAGGCGAGCATCTGATGCGGACGATCCAGATGCGCCGCTTCGGTATTGGCTTTGGCGGAGGCCGCCTCGTATTTTTCGGCGCTGGCTTTGATCTCGGCTTTCTGGGCTTTGTATTTCTCTATTTTTTCGCTGAAACCCTTGGTCTTTTCCGGCGATGCCAATACTTTCGCCAGTTCCATCAAATGGGTTTTGGTGCTGACCGCCTGATAATAATTCCATTGATCGGTGGCATGCGCCTTCATTAACACTGCATCGTTCTTTTGCATCAGTACTTCATCCATCAAGCGATTGCCCTGATACCCGAGTACGGCTCCCAGCGCCGCCAGGATCGCCGTAAACAGCGCCACCCACTGGCTCAGCGGATTGGCGTCATGGTGGATATGCGGCGCTTCGATACCGGATTCGCTCATAATTCATTCCCTTTAAAAAATCAATAAACTTAAACTGTTAACCTCTATTAGCCGAAACAAATTGAAATACTTCGTTACATATAATCGTCAACTACTACCACTACTACAACGTTATTTGCACTGTATCAAGCGTATCATCCCGATTAAACCATGGAGAAAAAAATGTTAAAAAAATCAAGCAAAATAATTATGCTATTCGTATCCGCTACCGTGATCTCTGCCGTTTCGGTCCATGCAATGGCTGAAACCCAGTGGGAAAAAACTCACCCCGCGCGCGATCAGGTCAACGATCGCCTACACCATCAAAATCGTCGCATCCACAAAGAAGTCAAAGAAGGCGACCTGACCAGACAACAAGCCCAACAATTGCATCAAAACGACCGTAGTATACGGCAAGAAGAGCGCAGTATGGCCAGCCAGAACGGCGGACATATCACCCGCCAGCAGCAAGCCACGCTTAATCAGCAGGAAAACGCAGTAAGTCAGCAAATAGGCAAATAGCGCGCAAGGATTTATACCGGACATTTTGACTGAATAGAGCTATTTTACTTCTTTGAAAAATCCCGGCTATCAGTTCTAATAGCAGTAAAAGTTTTTTAAATTTTTTTTGGAGCACATCATGTCAAAAATCGCTAACAAAGCCATAGTAACGGCTCTCATCGCTGCGGTAATAGCCGGCTCTTCCGCCAGTGCCATGGCCGATACCCAATGGGATAAAAACCACCCGGCGCGGGATCAGGTAAACGACCGTCTGCACAATCAAAACAAACGCATCCACAAAGAAGTGAAAGCAGGAGAAATGTCACGGAAGAAAGCCCGTCGCCTGCATCGGCAAGATGCACGCATCCACCAGGAAGAGCGCGGCATGGCCAGTCAGAACGGCGGACGCATCAACCAGCAGGAACAAAGCACTCTCAACCAGCAGGAAAACAGAATAAGCCAGAAAATCGGCCAATAAACAATAATCGCTACTCGTCGCGCGACTTTAGCCTGCAGCCTCTGTCTGCGGGTTTTTTATTGCTGCTGAGCGAACATTCGGCGACCTTCTTTACGCGGGAACCTCTCACTTAAGTTAGTCCCGTTCCGCTCGCGGTTCAATCGCAAAGGACATCCTTTCTCCTCCGGCTTCTAGCGCCAGCGTGAGCAGCATACTGCCACCGTAACTGGCTTACGGAAATTATCAGGCCGTCTGTAATATAATATTATTAAATACTTCCTTGTAATCCCGCTGACCCAAAGGACACCTATGGCCTCAATGATCAACTACCCAAGACCGGACGGCAAGACCGTACAGGCTTATCTGGCCCAACCGCAAGATATAGAGAATGCTCCTGCTATCGTAGTGATCCAGGAATGGTGGGGCTTGAATGATCAAATAAAATCGGTTGCCGATAAACTGGCAAAAGCCGGGTATCAGGCTTTGGTGCCAGATTTGTATCGCGGCAAATTAGCGCTGGAAGAAAATGAAGCCAAACACATGATGAACGATCTTGATTTTGCAGATGCCGCCAGCCAGGATATCCACGGCGCAATTCAATATTTAAAGCAGGCAGGCAGTCCAAAAGTCGGGGTAACCGGATTTTGCATGGGAGGCGCGTTAACCCTGCTTTCCAGCCTATTCGCACCGGAACTGGATGCTGTCGTGACATGGTACGGTTATCCCCCGCTCGAATATATCGACGCCGACAAAATTCATGCACCCATTATGGGACACTGGGGCATTCATGATGATGTATTCCCTATCGGTGGCGTAGACGAACTGGAGAAAAAATTAACCGCGGCTTCGGTTACTTTCGAATTTTTCCGCTACGATGCAAAACATGCTTTTGCCAATGAAGAAGCCGACTCCAAGCATCTACCTTATTTACAGCACAACGCTAAAGCGGCGGAGCTTGCGTGGACAAGAACCATGGAATTTTTCAAAAAACACCTGTAACCTCTCCAAAAGACACATTTCGATAGGGGACCTGCTGGCGCCCGTATGCGGTCAGCGACCTGTTAAAAGCCTTGCAGCAGCAGGTCCAGCGCATTCACGATTTCATCACGGCGGCCCTCTGCATTCACGACCATACCTTTCAGCATTTTCGATGGCACAGCCGCCATGTATTGAGTAACCATTGCATGAGCCGAGCCTACACACAAATTGAGGATTCAACACCTTCGCCGGTTTAGGCGCTTCGGATAAGGGAAGCAGGGAACTACAAAACCCATGTATTCAAGCGGTTCAGCATATCTGCCTGAACATCCATAAGATACCCCGGCCCATCGCGCATTTATGTCAACAGCCTTTCTGTCCGGGTAACCACAC
>DAIETB010000212.1:0-14506 GCA_027345925.1 Sulfuriferula sp. | reverse complement strand
TGAATTTTCCATGCGTTTAAACGGCTGGAAAATCGATTCGAGTTGATCTTCGGGGAGTCCGGGGCCGCCGTCCATGATGGAAATGATCGCTGTGTCATGTCTGGTTTCGAGAATAACATGTGCAAATTTTCCATATTTCACGGCATTGTCGAGCAGATTGGATACGCAGCGTCGGAGCGCGTGCGGGAATGCCTGAGCCGGTTTGCCGATCTTGCCGCTGTACGTAACATCCCAGCCTGCATCGGCCGCATCGTTACAGATGGCTTCCACCAGCGAATCGAGGTCGACCTGTTCCAGCGGTTCGTCGATGCTGACCGTACGGGCGAATTCGAGTCCTTCGGTAACCATCGCCTGCGTGGCGATCAGGTCCGATACCAGACTTGCACGCAGGCTTTCGTCCGCAACCTTTTCCAGCCGCAAACGCAGTCGCGTCAACGGAGTCTGCAAATCATGCGCAATGGCGGCAAGCATGAAAGTGCGCTCCTTGATGTGATTGCGGATACTTTTCTGCATGCTGTTGAAGGCTTCAGCTGCTTCGCGTACTTCGATAGATCCCTCGTCAGTCGGTAGCGGCGGATGATCGAGATTCCGGCCGAGTTCGTGGGCTGCTTTCGCAAGGCGGCGCAAGGGCTTGGTTGCCATGTGCGCGACTATCAGCGCAAGCAGACTGAGTCCTGAGAAAAACAGCAACAGGTTTTTAAGAAAATTACCCCGCACCAGCGGCGGAAAGCGGTCACGTTGCGCCAGATCGAGCTGGATCGGCGTGCCGTCGTGCAATGTGGCAAGTATGGTTTCGCAATGCGGAACTTGCTGCGGATTCGCGGCGCCATATATTTTCAGCACGGGACAGTCTTTATCTTTTCTGTCCAGCACCATCATTTTTCTGTCGCCTAACACGGCAATTAATGCATCGCGGGTTTTTTTGTCCGGGGGATGGCCTTTGAGAGTGGGAGACGGGGTCAGGCTGACCCTGATTCCCGATCTGTCCAGGATATCCGTTATCGCCTGGCGTGAAGAGGCCGGAACTGCGTCGAGCATTCGTATGCTCTGCGCTGCCCGCTCTGCGACATGATGCATGCGCATCTGCGTTTCCAGATCTTTTCTTTCATAAGTAGCGAGGATCATGACCAGTATGACGGAAATGATCGTTCCGCCTATCAGGATCAGAAATATTCTGGCGGTCATCGAACCGGCGTACGATTGGATCATTGATACCCCGTCTTGACGGCGGCAGTCAGAATGTAGCCTTCATTTCTTACCGTTTTTATGATTTGGGGGTTTTTTGAATCTTCTTCGATTTTTTGTCTGACACGGCTAATCTGCAAATCTATGGAACGGTCGAAATGACTGGCGTCTCGTCCGTGCAGCAAATCCATCAACTGATCGCGGTTTAAAATCCGGCCGGGTCGTTCGAGAAATGTCTTGAGCAGTCTGTACTCCGCGGCAGACAGCGAAACGACTACCCCCGCCCGGTTGATCAGATGTCGCGCGACCAGATCCAGCGTCCAGCCGGAAAATTGCATTTTGACCGCTTCTTGTTCTGGCGCGGTGGAGGTTGCGGGTGCCCCTGTTTTTGTACGTCTTAAAACGCTGCGGATCCTCGATAGCAGTTCCAGCGGTTCGAACGGCTTGCAGACATAATCGTCAGCGCCGGTTTCCAGTCCGATGATGCGGTCTATGGGATGCGTTTTGGCGGTCAGCATGATGATAGGGATGCCCGAGCCGGCACGGACGCTGCGGCATAAGTCCAGCCCATTGACGCCGGGAAGATTCAGGTCGAGAACAATCAGGTCTATCGCCCCGGATTCAAGCGTCTTGAACATATCATCGCCATCGGCGGCCTGAAAGGTGCGCAAACCATTGTTGTCGAGAAATTCCGAGAGCAAAGCGCGGATGTCGTTGTCGTCGTCGACGATCAATACTTGCGTTCTCATGTCACGGGATGGCGGCATAATTGCTATGTTCTGTCTGTATTTCGGCCACAATAAAAATCACGTCCGTTTATGCTGGTCTCTCAAGGTTCTGAAAAACTCATCGAATATATGCTGTTGCTGCGCCGTCAGCTGTCCGTAAAATTCATCGATGGCATGAGCCCGAAATTCCATGTGATTCAATCGGGCTCTCATTATAGCCAGCTTGTGATCGATATGGTCGGGAGTCGTCGCATCCGCATGTTCCGGCATGACGTTTCGGACAGCATGCTCGCCGGCTTGCATTTTTGCAATAAAGATATGCCAAGCAGGTTCCTGGGCGGAGGTCAGGTTAAGCTGATTGTGCAGGGCGGTCTTATGAGTTTCAAAGAATGACGTTGCCCTGGCCTTGTTGTCGGCTCGATGTTCGTATTCGCTGTCGGCGTAGGAGGGCTTGCCCACGCCAAAGGCGGCCAGCATGGACAGAATTATCGATAAGGTACGGTATTTGCGGTAGTTGTTGACGGCTGCATTGCTCATGACGGGGGTGCTCCTCTGGGTGGGTGAATCGATGGTGCTTGCTATTGCAACAGTCCAACGTATCCGCCATATATCAGGATGCGGTTTTTTTGTATCAATTTGTAACTCGCTGTCATCGCTTCAAGCCGGAAAGTCTTCGAGGCATCCGATACAGGTAGATACAAATAGTTACAAAACGACCTGAAAAGGAAAAATTACGGATACTTTTTGCTATTAATCTATAAAACCAATGCGATAAATATGGGTCATAGTTAACAAATATTGTTTGCGGGGAACGGAACATGAAAAATATCAGTATCATGCTTTGCAGTGTGCTAGGAATTGTCGGGCTTTTTATCAGCAGTGCGGCATCGGCAGAGCGTATAGGGGTCGGTTTTTATATTGGTGGGCCGTATCCTTATGGTTATTATCGTCCCTTTTACCGGCCTTACTATCCATATCCTTATTATCCCCCCGTTGTCGTAGCTCCCCCTCCGGTGGTAGTGGCTCCCGAGCAAGCGCCGGTATATGTCGAACAGGCCTCTCCGCAGCAGCCGGCGCCGCAACAGTCTGCGCCGCAGGCATCGGGTCATTGGTATCACTGCGATAAGCCCGAAGGCTATTATCCGTATATCAAGGAATGTCCGGGCGGATGGAAACCGATAGAGCCTGTACCGCCGGCGAATTCCGTTCCGGCTGCGCATTAAGGAACTCTCATGATCGATAATCTTAAAAAAATCGTGCTGATTTTTCCTGCGGTTCTGGGTGCCTGCGCATCGGTACCGAACGGCCCGAGCCTGATGGCGATGCCCGGTACCGGTAAAAGTTTCGATGAGTTCCGCGCGGACGACGCCTATTGCAGGCAGTTTGCCGAGAACCGGATCGGGGGAACCGTCAATCATGCCGCTAACAGCAGTCTGGTCGGTAGCGCGGTCGCCGGCACGGCGGTCGGTGCCGCAGTCGGAGCCATCGCCGGCGGCGGCCGCGCTGCCGGGGTGGGTGCAGCCACGGGTTTGCTGGCAGGCAGTCTTATCGGGTCAGGCGAAGCGCAGGCTTCCGGCTACTCGGCGCAACGCAGATACGATCAGGCATACCTGCAATGCATGTATGCCGATGGCGACCGGGTGCCGGTATCGGGCGGGTTCGAGCTTCCGCCGCCCGTTACTTATGCGCCGGCTGCCTATACGCCGCCTCCAGGCGCTTATCCGCCCCCGCCGCCTGCCGGAAATCCGCCCCCCCCGCCGCCTGGCTATCAGTAGGAATACGCCCCTTTGTTGCAGTTGTTAGCGTAAAACTAATCCCGGAAAGGGTTTTGTGCTCAAATTACAAATAACATTGGTTCCAAGTTTGGTTGAATTTTTAGGTAATGTTTCAGGTGTTGCAGAATAACAAACTTGGAATAGACGGGGGTTAGCAAGCCTGATCAGGGAATTGTCCAGCGCGAAGCGGGAGTAATCTTGCTTTAATAGCTGTTTTTTGAACAAGAAAGAATTGGAGTTAGCATGATAGGCGCAATCCAAAACGGATATTACAACAGTGCCTTGCTGGCACAGATCGGCCAACAATCCGCACTTCAACCTGCTGCTATAAATGTCGGTGCCAGCGGTGCCATTTCGCAGGCAAATGGGGTTGCGCAAGGAGGTACTTTTGCTTCTGCAATCAAGCAGGCGTTGACTACTCTCGGAACAGGCACTCCTTCCGGAATTGCTGCGACCAGTGCCGCAGCAGGTTCGGCTTCTGCCCAGAGCCCCCAGCAGGCATTGAATGCGTTCATGCAAAACCTGTTTGCGTCGTTGCAATCTCAGAACGGACATACCTCACAAGCGGCGCAGCTTGCGGTCAGCGCCAGCAGTGCCGTGTCGGGAGTGACAGGTATGGCTGGAGTAAGCGCGGCAACCGGACACGGCCATCATTTTCATCACGGCGGCGGGATGGAGGGGAAGTTGCAAAGTCTGATCCAGCAACTGTCTTCATCTGCCACCTCCGCCCCAGCAGGTTCGTCGGGCTCGTCGAATTCCGCTGATGCCGCGTTGCAGCAAAGCTATCAAGGTTTGCTGAGCGCTCAGGGGGCAACAGGCAATCCGGCGTCGCTTACAGGTTTCCTGCAATTGCTGGCGCAGAATCTTCAGGGTGCGAGTTCAAGCGGTAATGCCGTCAATATGCAGGTTTAATATCAAATAAAGGGATCGGCAAGCAGTCTTTCGGTTGGGCGCGTCAAGCAGGCGGGACTATTCGTTTTGCAAACATTTTTTTTACGGCGGCCAAAGCTTTATCTATGCTTGCGCGTTTATAGTCCCAGTGTTTTTCATGGCCGGGCGGGACGATCGCCATCGTAGCATTCGCTTCGTACAGCAAAACCCGGCCGGATTTGTCCAGGCCGAAATCGATGCCGCAATAATCCAGTTCCAGTGTTTGCGCGATCCGCTCCAGTGCCGATAGGGCTTTTTCGCCCATTGCGGCGGTAAAATCCTCCAGGAATGCTTGCTCTTGTGCGCGATACGACAAATTGTCTGCCATATCTGAACTGAAATAATGTACTTTCCATTGCGCCGATACGGCCATATGTAACGGATATAACACGCCATCGATCGCCATGACGCGATATTTCCTGAATAGCGCGTCATCATTTCGGGAATCCAGCCATTCCATGGCCAGCAATGAATCGCCGGGCAGACCCTGCGCGATTTCATGCAATTTATCGGGCGATTCGATCCGCACGAAATGATGACCGCCATGGAAGCCGGGCGCGCGTATCAAGAGAGGAAAGGCCAAGCCGTTCTCCGTCAATTTCTGCATAGCCGAACCAGAGCCGAGATCGGTTTTGGAAATGGCCGTCATGCGAGGCGTTTTCACTCCGGGCAATCGTGACAGTCGCAGGGAATTTTCCAGCCGTCCGGTCCTGAGTACGGCAGCGGGCATATTTATTACGGGTGCAGAGGCTTTTGCTGCCAGATTGTTTGCCATTTCGAGCCCGGTCATGCATAGATCGGCATCGCCTATGACATTGAAAATCAAACGATAGCTGGCAAGATCCAGTTTTTGCGGGCGATCCAAATATTCGACGGTTGCAACCGTACTCTGGAACAGAGCGTCGTCTGTCAGCAATCGCCAGGGCAGATTGCCTTCCATCGCCGAGGCCAATATCAGCAAGGGTACCGGTTTATTATGGCCGTGCCAGGCTGACGTGACGATGGCTTGGCCGCCGTAACCTTTATCCCGATGGTAGCGAGCTTTTTCTTCATCGTTTTTTCTGTAAAAAATGCAGGCAAGCCCCTGATGGGCTTCGGTCAGCGCAGGATCAAGAGCCAGCGCCTCGATAAAATGCTTTTCGGCGGCATCCGATTCTTCCCGGTAGAGCAAAACCTGGGCCAGATTGGCATGCAGCTTCGCGTCATCTGGGCAATACGCGATTGCCGCAGAATATGCGGTTTGAGCTGCGGAGGTATAGCCGGTTTTAAAGAGCAGCTTGGCTAAATTGTTCCATGCCGCATAATGGGTCGGCGTCGAATTGAGCGCATCGAGATAGATTGCTTTTGCTTCTGCGAGATCTTCTTCCTTATGCGAGTCGGCAAGGTGGTCGGCCAGATTCAGGCGTAACTGCTGCGAGGCGGCGTTGCGCGAAACGGCCGCCCGGCGAAAGTGTTCTGCTTCATTCCTGCGGCCCGATATTTCGAGCAGTAGCGCGAGTTTTTCATAGTTGGCGGCATTTTCCGGAGCAAGCTCGATAGCATGTCGTAAACTGGGCTCGGTTTCGATGTCGAATGGGCGGTTTATCATGGCCGTCCAGGACAAAACCGAGTTTGATTCGGGAGCGTATCAGGGGGCGACGGGTAGGGTGTGATCATGCCTGTAAACTCATTTGAGTGGAAAACGTATCCGATTATTCCGGCAGATCCGTGTTGGACATTACCGGTAAAAATCCCGGGATGCCGGCCAGATAACGGTTCGCTACGGCGCGGCTTTCCTCTTTCAGAAAATCCCTGAAAGCGCTGCTGACTACAGTCAGCTGTTTGCCGGCAGGATAAGCGAGGTACCACTGGCGGCGAATCGGAAATCCTTCTACGTCCAGAATGGATAATTCTTCGCTGTTTCTTTCCAGAGCCAGTGTGTGCGCGGAGATCACGGCGATTCCCAGTCCGCCGGCTACAGCAAGTTTGATCGCTTCATTGCTGCCGAGTTCCATCCGGATTTTAAGCTGCATTCCCCTGTCGCCAAAAAAGCGCTGGGCGGACAAGCGTGTGCCCGAGCCTTGTTCGCGCATCAGAAAAGGTTCTTCGGCTATACGTCCGATAGGGATGCCGGTTTGACCGGCAAGCGGATGATCGCAAGCCGCCACGACTACCAGCGGATTTTCCAGAAACATTTCGGCATGGACGTCCATGTGTTCGGGGGGCTGGCCGAGTATGTACAAATCGTCTTCGTTGTTGGCAAGCCGCTGCAATACTCTTTCCCGATTGGTGACGGTGAGAAATACTTCGATTCCCGGGTAGCGCTTGTAAAAAGAGCCGAGCAGGCGCGGTACGAAATATTTGGCGGTCGTAATCACTGTCACCCTTAATTTTCCCGCTTTTACACCTTTTATATCGGATACCAGCATTTCGAAGCGCGAAAAATTGTCGAAGGTTGCACGAGCGACTTTTAGCAATTCCTTGCCTAATTCGGTCAGGAAGATGCGTTTGCCGATTTGTTCCAGCAGCGGAAAGCCGACGATATCGGTCAATTGCTTGAGCTGTATCGATACGGTTGGTTGCGTGAGATGGAGTTCTTCAGCTGCGCGCGTATAACTTAAATTCCTCGCTACCGACTCAAAGACTTTTAATTGGCGTAGGGTGGCATGTTTCATCTGATCAAAAATAGGAAATATATCATAGATAAATATCTATCGTTTACATTAAAAAATTAAAATTTGTTTATGGTATCCAATGCGTACAATGATGGTTTGCTCGAAATGGGCTAAAACGCCGTCCATCTGATGGCTTTCTTAATCTTTAACAAGGAGTTTGCAATGGCAGTCAAGACCTATAACGCCGGTGTGAAAGAGTACCGGCAAACCTATTGGACGCCGCAATATACCCCTCTGGATACCGATATTCTCGCGTGTTTCAAAATCACTCCCCAGCCTGGAGTCGATCGCGAAGAAGTGGCTGCCGCCGTTGCGGCTGAATCGTCAACCGGTACCTGGACCACTGTTTGGACCGATCTGCTGACCGATCTGGACTATTACAAAGGCCGCGCGTATCGAATTGAAGACGTGCCCGGCGACGATACCTGCTTTTATGCTTTTGTAGCCTATCCGATCGATCTGTTCGAGGAGGGGTCGGTCGTTAACGTGCTGACCTCGCTGGTCGGTAACGTGTTCGGCTTTAAGGCCTTGCGCGCTTTGCGTCTCGAAGATATTCGCTTCCCTATCGCCTATGTTAAAACCTGCGGCGGACCTCCTCAGGGCATCCAGGTCGAACGCGACAAAATGAACAAGTACGGCCGTCCTTTGCTGGGTTGTACTATCAAACCCAAGCTCGGCCTGTCCGCCAAGAACTACGGTCGCGCTGTGTACGAGTGCCTGCGCGGCGGTCTGGATTTCACCAAGGACGACGAAAACGTCAATAGCCAGCCGTTCATGCGCTGGCGCGACCGTTTCGAATTCGTGCACGAAGCAACGCTCAAGGCTGAGCGCGAAACCGGCGAGCGTAAAGGTCACTACCTGAACGTTACTGCGCCTACTCCGGAAGAAAAGTACAAGCGGGCGGAATTCGCCAAGGAAATCGGCGCACCGATCATCATGCACGATTATCTGACCGGCGGTTTGACCGCGAATACCGGTTTGGCTAACTGGTGCCGCAACAACGGTATGCTGTTGCACATCCACCGTGCCATGCACGCCGTGCTCGACCGTAATCCGCATCACGGTATTCACTTTCGCGTCCTCTCCAAAGTGTTGCGCTTGTCGGGCGGCGACCACCTGCACTCCGGCACCGTAGTCGGCAAGCTGGAAGGCGACCGCGAAGCGACTCTGGGCTGGATCGACATCATGCGCGACGAATTCATCAAGGAAGATCGCAATCGCGGTATTTTCTTCGATCAGGACTGGGGTTCCATGCCCGGCGTATTGCCTGTCGCTTCGGGTGGTATCCACGTCTGGCACATGCCGGCACTGGTTGCCATCTTCGGCGACGATTCCGTTCTGCAATTCGGCGGCGGTACGCTGGGTCACCCCTGGGGTAACGCAGCAGGTGCCGCAGCTAACCGAGTTGCGCTGGAAGCTTGCGTGTCTGCCCGCAACCAGGGCATCGCCATCGAGAAGGAAGGCAAAGCAATCCTGCAAAAAGCAGCGGAAAGCAGCCCGGAACTCAAGATCGCCATGGAAACATGGAAAGAGATCAAGTTTGAATTCGATACCGTCGACAAACTGGACGTCGCACACAAATAATGTTGATCCCGGACTGTGCGTTTGCATTATCCGGGGCAGAACCGCCTAATTTAAGGAGCAATTATGAGTGAAGTAATGGATTACAAATCGCGTATGTCCGATCCGGCCAGCCGCAAGTTCGAGACTTTTTCCTACCTGCCAGCGATGACTAAGGATGAAATCAAGAAGCAAGTGGAATATCTGGTTTCCAAAGGCTGGAACCCGGCTATCGAGCATGTTGAACCCCAGTATGTAATGGATTCCTACTGGTACATGTGGAAACTGCCTATGTTCGGCGAAACCGATGTGGATAAGGTTCTGGGCGAAGCCGACGCTTGTCACAAGGCTAATCCGGACAACCACGTACGCTTGATCGGTTATAACAATTTTAACCAGTCACAGGGCACGGCCATGGTGATTTACCGCGGTAAAACTGTCTAAGGGCGTCACCTCTCTCACCACCTGCGGCGCATTGCAGTGGTGAGGGGTTGCCCGAACACGGACGCAAACGACTGCGTATAGCGGTTTTTTGCGTCCCTGTATTGACTAAATGGATAGATGGAGACCGGAATGAGCGACATCATCAAGCAGTATAAAATCGAACACGAGCCGTATTACCGATCCGTCGCCGACGAAGTGGAACTGGACGAAGCAGCTTATTCCGTACGCATGCCGATGATGCTTAAAGGACCTACCGGTTGCGGCAAAAGCCGTTTTGTCGAGCACATGGCTTGGAAACTGGGCAAGCCGCTGATTACTGTCGCCTGTAACGAAGACATGACGGCGTCGGATCTGGTAGGCCGTTTTCTGCTCGATGCCAGCGGCACGCGCTGGCAGGACGGACCGCTGGCCATAGCCGCCCGTTACGGCGCAATCTGCTATCTGGACGAAGTGGTCGAAGCGCGTCAGGATACGACGGTGGTCATTCATCCGCTGACCGACAATCGTCGCGTACTGCCGCTGGAAAAGAAAGGCGAGCTGGTCCATGCCCATCCCGATTTTCAGTTGGTGATTTCCTATAATCCGGGTTATCAGTCCCTGATGAAAGATCTCAAGCAATCGACCAAACAGCGCTTCGGCGCTCTGGATTTCAATTATCCCGAGCAAGGCATAGAAACCGAGATCGTGGTGCACGAGACCGGCGTGACCGCGGAAGTGGCAGGCAAGCTGGTATCCATCGCAGAACGCGCGCGTAACCTCAAGGGCCACGGCCTGGATGAAGGAATTTCGACCCGCATGCTGATATACGCGGGTAGTCTGATCGCCACCGGCGTCGATCCGCTCAAGGCCTGCCGCGTTGCGCTGGTGCGTCCGATTACCGACGACCCGGATATGCGCGATGCGCTCGATGCGGCGGTAGCTACATTCTTTTGAGGCTGCAGAACAGGATGCTCTTTTGGATTGTCCGTTCTGATTGTTTTCTGGTTTTTTAACGAGCCCTAATCATGTCAATCAATCTGGAAGACTATCAGGAGTTGCTCGATCCGCTTTCTCCGGTATTGCAGGAAAGTCTGCGCGCAGCGTGGCCGGATGCGGGCAAGGTATTCAGCGCACGCGGGCTGGACAACTATCTCAAGGGCGCTGCGGCGCTCAACAGTCTGGGCAAGGGCGACAGTCTCGTCGCCACCTGGATCGAGCATGCGCCTATGGTGGCGCATGAAATCGGCGAAGACGCGATTCCTGAACTGGTTCATACCGCCCTGGGACTTGCTTCCAAGACATCGGGCACGGTGATCGAGCTGTTGCTAAGCACCGCATCGACCGCAGCCAACCGGCTGGCAGACGAGACGCTGTTCAGTTCCTACCTCCAGTTCATCAATAATCTGCTATCGCAAGCGCCCCGCGGCGTGCGTCCCATGCTGGAAAATCTGGGGCTGCTGTTCAGTCAGCTGACGCTCGGCGGTTTGCGGCGCTGGGCGTTATGGGGCGCGCACGCTCATCGCACCGATTATCCTGAGCAGTTGAGTTATTTCAGCCTGCAATCCAAAGAGTCGCAGGCCATGTTGCAGAAAGAGCGCAAAGGTACGCTTTTTACCGACGTTCAACGCCGCATCAATATGTACTTGCGCGCTTTGTGGGCACGCGATTTTTTCATGAAACCGACCTCGGGAGATTTCGAGACTCGGGAAGGCTATCGGCCTTATATCGAAGATTATTTTCTGCATTTGCCCGATGCGTACGACGATTACGATGCCGGCGGCACTAAATTACCGGGTATCGAGATGTACCGCGCTGCTGCCGTGCACAGCGCTGCGCATCTGGTCCATACCCGCGAGCCGATTTCGGCTGAAGCGCTCAATCCCTGGCAGATAGCGGTAATCAGCGTGATCGAGGACGCGCGGGTGGAAACGCTGGCGATACGCAAATTTCCCGGTCTCAGCCATTTGTGGGCGCAATTACACACGATTAGCGAAAATCAGGCAAGTACGGCGGGCGATTATCTGAATCGTCTGGCGCGCGCGTTGCTGGACGACCATTACGTCGATAGCGATCCCTGGATCGCGCAAGGCAGGCTGCTGTTCAAGGAAGCCGCGCAACGCCTCGACAGCAATCAGATTTCCTGGGACATCGGCGTGCAACTGGCTCATGAATTCATGGCGAAACGCATTCCTTTCAACCCGCGCAGCGATGTGCTGATCGCGCCGTATCGCGACGATAACCGGTATTTCTGGGAATTCGAAGAATTCGACTTCGGCAAGGCTGCCGCGGCCGGTTACGATGAACCACGACAGGTGCGCAAACACGTCAGCCTGATGGAATTCGCCAACGAGATCGACGTCGAGACCGCCGGCGACGACGCGGAAGAAATCTGGGTGCTCGGAACGGAATTGTTTCCGTACGAAGATATGGGCAAGTCTTTTAACGAAATGGAAGGCAAGGAGCCGGTATCCGAACCGTACCATTATCCGGAATGGGATTATCAGATACAGCTCGAACGGCCGGCGTGGGCGACGATACTGGAGAAGCGCGCGAAACAGGGCGATCTGCAGATTATCGACGACATCGCTGCGCAGCATAAACGGACTATCGGCCGCCTCAAGTTTCTGCTCGATGCCCTCCAACCGCAAGGCGTTACCCGGATTCGCAAACTGGAAGACGGCGATGAAATCGACATTAATGCAGCCATTCGCGCCATGATCGATCTGCGTATGGGCCAGCAACCCGATCCGCGCATCATGATGCGCTCGGTGCGTAAAGTGCGCGATATATCTGTGATGGTGCTGCTCGATCTGTCGGAATCCACCAACGAGAAAGTCGCCGGTCAGGATTATACCGTGCTCGACCTGCAACGCGAGGCGACCGTGTTGCTCGCCGATGCGATCAGCAAAATCGGCGATCCGTTCGCGATTCACGGCTTCTGTTCGGATGGCCGGCACAATGTCGAATACTCGCGCTTCAAGGATTTCGACCAGCCTTACAACGAAATTCCGAAAGCGCGCCTGGCCGGGATGAGCGGGCAATTATCCACGCGCATGGGTGCCGCCATACGCCATGCAGGGCACTATCTGAGCTTGCAGAAGTCATCGCGAAAACTGCTGCTGGTCATTACGGACGGGGAACCGGCCGACATCGATGTTCGCGATCCGCAATATTTGCGTTATGATACCAAGAAATCCGTAGAAGAAGTGGCGCGCTCAGGTGTGACCACCTTCTGCATGTCGCTCGATCCTCGAGCAGATCAATACGTATCGCGCATTTTCGGCGCCAGAAATTATATGGTGGTAGATCATGTCGAACGGTTGCCGGAAAAATTGCCGATTCTTTACGCAGGACTGACACGATGACAACACAGGTTTATGTAGGTATAAACAAAGATACCAATGGCGGCTTGACTCATCTGGGACGCATCGTACGCGATGCCTGGATATTTGGTATTCTGCCGGAAACGGAAACCTGTGCCGGCTGGGATTCCGCTCGCATGCAAAACCTTTACGAGAAGGTCTATTCAGCCTGGGCGCCCTATGCGCATCTTCCCAGCCGTCTGCCGGAAGAATTGCGCAAGCGGCATACCGAATTATACAATTCGGCCATTACGGTTGCGCGCGAAGAAGGCTGGGACGCGGAGCTGGGAGAAGACGAATAGTGCGTCAGCGGTTCCAGGATAATGCAATGCGGGCGCAGTAAACTTGATCACGCGGGAAGGACCAGGACCCGGGCTATGGCCTTTCTCCGCCAGCGCGTGCAAGGCCCGCGGTAGTTCGCTCTGCAGACGGCCCATCAGATATTCAGCGTCGGGATGATAATAAACCGCTTCGTACTCCACAGTATCCTGTAGCGAGTACGTAACAGGTTTTAGATTCCTCAATTCCCATACTTAGGATAATATAATTGGCAGCGTATTAGCCAATTTATTTGGCGGATCGTTGCCTGGATTAATGATACGGATGAAATCCAGTCGCTTCATGGAAGTATTTACCACTCTCCCTGATTCGGCATGCTCAGATACGGTTCGCGGGGTTCGATTGCATTGCCGCGTTGCAGCAATTCGATGGATATTCCGTCCGGCGAACGGATAAACGCCATATAACCGTCTCGTGGCGGTCGTGCAATAACAATACCGTGCTCGCGCAATTGGTCGCATTTGGCGTTGATGTCCTCGACTTCGAAAGCCAGATGACCGAAATTTTTGCCGACAGGATAAGCCTCGGTCCGGTCCCAGTTGTACGTCAGCTCGATTTCCACTTCCGACTGCGAAGAAACTTCCCGCAGAAAAATCAACGTAAAACGTCCACTGGCATATTCGCGCCTGCGGTTTTCTTCCAGCCCTAGCAACTTGAAAAACGCGAGGGTTTTATCTATGTCCGTTACGCGTAACATGGCGTGTAAAAGTTTCATGGTTGCTCCTGAAATCAAATGGCGATGGATGGGTATTATCTCACATTGATTCGGTCAGGTTACATGCTTGGTCTTGATGACAAATGTTGCTCTGCTTTCAAGTTTCCCGAAAAATAATGGTCAATCCATCAAGAATATGGTCTCATTACGGGTAATGCCGTTTCCGGCCGACTATGGATAAACTATCGTGAGCGCTGAGACAGACATCCGTATCGTCGATACGATCGCGGATATCCCTGGTGCCGATTGGGACGCGCTGGCGGGGGATAGCCCGTTTTTAAGTCATGCTTTTCTTACAGCCTTGCAGGAATGCGGATGCGCTGTGCCGCAAACGGGGTGGCTGGCGCAATTTCTTGTCGTTCGGCGGGATAATTGCCTGGTCGGCGCGATGCCGCTGTATCTAAAATCGCATTCTTATGGCGAATACGTCTTCGATTGGGCCTGGGCGGAGGCGTACGAGCGGCACGGGCTGGACTATTATCCCAAGCTGTTGTGCGCGGTGCCGTTCACGCCGGTCACGGGATTGCGGATACTGACGCAAAGCGCTGAAATACGGGCGCTGTTGATCGACGCGGCGCTGGAACGGGCGAAAGAACTCGGTATTTCGTCGCTGCATTGCCTGTTTCCCGATGAAGAGCAGGCGCAGGCATTGCAGCAGGCGGGGATGATGTTGCGCAAGGGCGTTCAGTTTCATTGGCAAAACCGGAATTATGCCGATTTCGACGCCTATCTCGCGTGCATGAACAACGACAAGCGCAAAAAGATCAAGCAGGAGCGCCGCCGCGTGCGCGATGCGGGCATCGGTTTCGAATGGCTGGTCGGCGAGCAGATTACG
>DAIETB010000193.1:0-4982 GCA_027345925.1 Sulfuriferula sp. | reverse complement strand
ATACAATTTTGCGATTCTGCCGCAGGTAGAGGGCCGCGATGAATTTTATCGAATGAAAAAGACCGGACGCGCCTACCCGCTGCAGCAAACGTACCAACCGATTAAAATGCCTAAAAACAGCGGATTGGGTCCGACGACAGGAATAGCCGCCACTGCACTCGGCTTCGGCCTCGTGTGGCATATCTGGTGGCTGGCCGCCGTCGGACTGACGGTCATCGTAGCAGCCATCATCGTACGCAGCTTTAACCGGAATACGATACGCATCATCCCGGTCGAAGATATCGAACGCAGAGAAGCGCGATGGCATACCGTTGTGGCCGCAGCAGTTCCGGTCGCGCGAGATCGGGAAAACACTCCGGCCAATGTCGGCCTCGCCGAGTTCGTATCATGACGAATCCCATTACACCCTTGCCGCGGCTTTATCCGGGAATGCATCTGGGGGAAACCGATCCCGAAACCCATAAAGCGGCCGAAGAATCGGTGTTCGGCTTCTGGGTATTCCTGATGAGCGATGCTGTGCTATTCGCCTTGCTGTTCGCGGTATACGAAACCTTGGTCCGCCATACGGCCGGCGGTCCGGGTGCCGCACAGCTATTTCATTTGAAGTCTACCCTTATCGAAACTCTCGTGTTGCTGACCAGCAGTTTCACTTTTGGCATGGCTTCGCTGATCATGAAATTCAAACGGCATATTCGAATGCTCCAATTCGTTCTGATCCTCACCCTGATATTGGGTCTTGCTTTCCTGGGTTTTGAAATCAACGACTTTGCAAAATTAACCCGGTCAGGTGCCGTACCGCAATCGAGCGCTTTTCTGTCTGCCTTTTATGTGCTGGTCTCCACTCATTTTCTGCATGTACTGAGCGGATGTATCTGGCTCGTCGTCATGGTGATACAGCTCAGCGCGTTCGGTTTGGACGAAATGGTTAAAACCCGTTTGCTCCGTCTAGGCATATTCTGGCATTTTCTCGACATAGTCTGGATATTTATTTTCACCTTCGTATATCTGCTGGAGATGCTCTGATGGAAACCGGGATGAATTTAGGTCGGGAACTGCGCGATTACGTAATCGGAATGGTAATGGCGCTGATACTTACCGGCACGGCTTTTGCATTGATAGTGAAGAATGATTGGCCGATACGGACGCGATTCATCGCCATCGTCATCTGCGCGATCCTTCAATTGCTGGTTCATTTCCGTTATTTTCTGCACATAGATTTAAAGAAATCGCACCGCGACGACTTACAGCTGATTCTGTTTTCCGGTTTCATTATCGCTCTGATGGTCGGCGGTATGCTATGGGTCGTTTTCAATGAAAATATGCGCATGATGTAGGTGAGAATTGGACGATACCAAAAATGGACTCTCGACTGTACGGTAGATATTGAATGTAAAAATCCATTGCCGTTCAAAGGCTTTAAGGAGTCCGGTGAAACCCCTAGACAGAAATTTATACGTTGCGACTCATAAACCGTTCATTCCGGTTGCCCTCAAGGACTACTTTTCCCTGACCAAGCCCGGCATTATCCTCGGTAATATGATATCGGCGGCCGGCGGTTTTTTTTTGGGCAGCCGTGGTTATCCCGATTTTACAGTGCTGGCTGCAACCTTGTGCGGCATTGCTTTAGTCATAGGCGGCGCTTGCGCCCTCAATAACGGGATCGACCGCGATATCGATGCGCTCATGCAACGCACCCGGAATCGCCCTTTGGTTAACAAACGAATTCCTCTGCCACATGCTTTCGTGCTGGGCTGGGTGCTGGCTTTGACCGGTATGTTTTTATTGGTTCACTACACAAATTTATTGACTGTGGAAATTACCGGTATCGGGTTTACGGTTTACACCGGTTTATATAGCCTGTGGTTGAAACGCACTCGTTACGGGACCTGGGCAGGCAGCATATCCGGTGCGGTACCGCCTCTCGCAGCATATTGCGCAGCCGGTCAAAAACTGGATACGGCAGGAATTGTTTTATTTGCCACTTACGTTTTATGGCAGTTGCCGCATGCCTACGCAATCGGCGTATTGCATAGGCAAGATTATAAGCGAGCCGCCATTCCGGTTCTCCCTGTCGTGCGCGGGATAGCCTGGACGAAAAGAGCCATGCCTGTTTATATAGGCCTGTTTACGCTATGCGCCCTTTTGCTATTCTTTACGCATAATACGGGAGTGATCTACTTTGCTGCCGTCTCGATTCTGGGACTGGACTGGATGCGCGTTGCCTGGCGCGATCGTAACGATGCAGATAGCCGTCGCTGGGCGCGCAAATCCATCGGTTATTCCATCGCAATGGTCGTAGTCTTGAGTTTGACGATGTCCATGGACTTTTCCATTCCTGCATCCGGGCTTCCCGCCAGCGTAACGCCGGTCGCGCTATCGTATTAAATTCGTCACGCCACTCATCCATCGCCCTGAGGTAAATAATAAAGCACCGTCAATACTACAGCTAACGCTACCGGCAGCAGTGCCGCCACGCCGGTTAACACCACAGCCAGCGGGCCGTCCGGGTTACGTCGATAGCGCTGCAAGATGAAAGTAACCGGAACGTTGGCGGTCAATGCAACCAGCAGTAATGCGTTAATACGCAATGGCATAGCCGAATAAAAACGGCCTGCCAGCAATACGCTGCCTAATGTCATCACGACGACAGCGGTACCGGCATGCCCCAACAGAATGTGGGAGCGAGGCCAGTTCCACAGCAGCCACGCGCCCAGCACAGCCGCTAGAGCGCCGCCCAATTGACCTAATAGCGTACTGCCGGTCAATACTGAGACGAGAGCCGTGCCCGCAGACACGATCAGCAGCGTCATGCCCGAGTTTGCATTGTGCCGGGCATGCCGGTCAAAATAGATCCACGCCGCTAACCATAAGGCACTTACCGCGATTAAAATCATGGCTGCCTGAACTAACCGAAGCTGGACTAATACCGGCTGCAGCAAAAGTACGGCGGCAACAATGACTGTCGCCGCTTGCAGGCCAAAACGCAAACCTTTACCGAAACCGGTAAGATCGTCGATGGCAAAAACCGGAAGTGTCCCGGCGATTAACATGGGTATCCAATCAAGAGCCTGGACCGGCGGAAAAGTGAATTTACCGTAAATCAGATAATAGGCGGTTAACATCGCCGTCCCGATCGTCAACGCGCCTGTCAATGGCAAGGTTCGGGAAGAGAGCATGCGGCGCAAGGCTCCCACGCCCAAAGCCATACCGCCCGTAACGACCAGCATCGGCCACACCACGGTTTGCAGTAACAGGCTAGTCATGACCGCAGAAGGAAAAAGATTCATGATATTTCTCCAGAACTAAAAGTTAAGACAGGCAGCGATAGCTGCCTGTCGGGAGTTTTACTGGCGTTTGCCTTCTATATTCAATTGCACCGCTATCGAATCGCTGATGCCGTTGAGCATATAATTCATGCCGAAGTCGCTACGCTTGATCGTCGCGGTTGCAATATACCCCGACCGATAACCGCCCCAGGGATCGGGTCCCGCGCCTATGCGGCGCAAATTGAACGTAACCGGTCTGGTCACGCCATGCAAAGTCAGATTTCCGGTCAGTAGACCGGCATTCCTGCTTTGCCATTGCACCTTCGTGCTGACGAACGACATAGTGGGAAATTGCGTTGCGTTGAAATAATCCGGCCCCAGCAGATCCTTGTTGCGCTGAGCGAAATTGGTATCCAGGCTGTCTATCGGGACCTGCACCGATACCCGGGCTTGAGTGGAATCAGCCGAATCCAGGCTGAAACTGCCGCTGATCGTATCGAAGCGTCCTACCAGTTCGCTCACGCCCAGATGCCCGACAGTAAAACTTACCATCGAATGGACCGGGTCGATTTGATAATTGCCGGCTGGATTACCCGTTTGGATGTGGTAAGGATCTGCGGCGGCAGACAATACAGGAAAAGTCAGCGCGGCAAGCACACTCAAGCCGACCATCGCCCGGGTAAAACGAGATTGAATGATTGCAGTTTTCATGATCGATTCTCCTTTAAATAAAAAAATTAGCGCTATGCCAGCGTTAAATGCGTGCCATCGCAAAACGGGCGCGTGGCGGATTGGCGGCAGCCGCAGATCGCTACCGTTTGACGCTCCTGCAATTCCACCTTGAAAGGTTGATGATCGTTACCTTCTTTATGCGTGCCATCGCAATAAGGCAGGTTTTTCGATTGACCGCAGGCGCAAAGATAATAAGTGCCCGGATTAAGTTCTAAAACAAATGGAACGTGCTGCATGACATTTCTCCTTTTAAAAATGCTCGCCATCGAGCGATTACTGGTTCGTATTATGATTGTCCTAATACGTACACATAAATTATCATAAGAATAATACTAATGCAAACTATTTTTTAAAAAATATAAAATATTTTTCCGGTAGCAAACCATGTCCGTTATGCGAAGCATCTACCAAGCGTAGTAACCAGCGCATGGGACAATCTGCGCAGGGCTGGCCGTATCCGTTTTCGGTAAGAATATTGAAGTTAATAATATAATTATTAAGGATATTATTTTTATATCTGCAATATTCAATATCGGATGGCGCAATTCATTTCTGGCTTGATTTATGTCAAGGCGATAAAGATGTATTTTAAGTATAACTTTAACCGTACATCGTCCACGCCTTTACAAAGGAGCTAACCATGCAAGAAGTTTTTACCAAATCGATGGCCCGCAACATTTTTCTCGGGAGTGCCGTATTTTTCCTGATTATTTACCTGGCGCTTACTTACGATACCTGGCAGCAAATTCCGGTACGGGATCATGCCGACAAAATGACCGCCTCGGTCATTCGCGGCAAGTATCTGGTCGACACCAACGATTGCATCGGCTGCCACACCATCAACGGCGAAGGCTCTTATTACGCGCCCGAACTCGATAATGTCTACAAACGCAGGGGACCGGAATTTATCAAACTGTGGATTCCCGCCCAGCCTTCCGGCGTAGCCGTAAGAAGACAAATGCCTCATTTCAATTTCACCCCCGC
>DAIETB010000188.1:0-5842 GCA_027345925.1 Sulfuriferula sp. | reverse complement strand
CAGCTATTTTACGATTGGAGTCAGTTAAATGTTGAAACACCCGATTTATATGGATTATTCGGCAACCACGCCTGTGGATCCCCGGGTTGCGGCGAAGATGATCCCTTATCTGACCGAACAGTACGGCAATCCTGCCAGCCGCTCGCACGCTTACGGCTGGGATGCCGACAAAGCCGTGGAAAATGCGCGCGAAGAGGTCGCGAAACTGGTGAAAGCGGATGCCAAGGATATCGTCTGGACTTCCGGCGCAACGGAATCGATCAACCTGGCGCTCAAAGGCGCAGCGCATTTTTACAAAGGCAAGGGCAAGCATCTGATTACCCTGCGCACCGAACATAAGGCCACGCTCGATACGATGCGCGAACTGGAGCGGGAAGGCTATGAAGTCACTTACCTGACCCCGGAAGCGAACGGTTTGATGGATATCGAGAAATTCAAGGCTGCGATTCGTCCTGATACCATTCTGGCATCGGTTTTATATGTCAACAACGAAATCGGCGTCATTCAGGATATTGCTGCGATGGGCGAGATCTGCCGCGAGCGTGGAGTGATTTTCCATGTCGATGCGGCGCAGGCGACGGGCAAGGTCGATATCGATCTGGGCGCACTGAAAGTCGATCTGATGTCGTTTTCCGCGCATAAAACCTACGGCCCGAAAGGCGTGGGTGCTTTATACGTACGACGCAAACCGCGGGTTCGTATCGAAGCGCAGATGCATGGCGGCGGTCATGAGCGCGGCATGCGCTCGGGTACGTTGGCTACGCATCAGATTGTCGGCATGGGCGAAGCCTTCCGTATTGCGAGGGAAGAAATGGCGCTGGAAAACGCCCGCATACGCAAATTGCGCGACCGTTTGCTGCAAGGACTGTCCGATATCGAAGAAGTTCATGTCAACGGCGATATGGTACGCCGCGTGCCGCACAATTTGAATATCAGCTTTAATTTCGTCGAAGGCGAATCCTTGCTGATGGCGATCAAGGATCTGGCAGTTTCGTCGGGTTCGGCCTGCACGTCCGCAAGCCTGGAACCGTCTTATGTTTTGCGGGCGCTGGGACGTTCCGACGAGTTGGCGCACAGTTCGATCCGTTTTTCCATCGGCCGTTATACCACCGAGCAGGACGTCGATTATGCGATCGAATTATTGCACCAGAAAATCGGCAAACTGCGCGAACTGTCGCCGCTGTGGGAAATGTTCAAGGACGGCGTGGATCTGAATAGCGTGAAATGGGCCGCCCACTAAGCAACGGCGGCGTATGGATTAAATTGAACGAATCAGGAGAACTATCATGGCATACAGCGATAAAGTGTTGGATCATTACGAAAACCCCCGTAACGTAGGTTCTTTCGCCAAGGAAGACGACGCGGTCGGCACCGGAATGGTCGGCGCGCCAGCGTGCGGCGACGTGATGAAACTGCAGATCAAGGTCAACAAGGACGGCATCATCGAAGACGCCAAATTCAAGACCTACGGCTGCGGTTCCGCAATTGCTTCCAGCTCGCTGGTAACGGAGTGGGTAAAAGGCAAAACGCTGGATCAGGCGATGGAAATCAGGAATACGGCCATTGCCGAGGAACTGGCTTTGCCTCCCGTCAAGATCCATTGTTCGATATTGGCCGAAGATGCGATCAAGGCTGCGGTCGAGGACTATAAAGTCAAGCACGGCGAACTCGCAACCGGCACTCATTAAGGAGGGGAAAATGGCTATTACTGTGACCGAAAGCGCTGCGAAGCATGTAGCGGATTTTTTGGCAAAGCGCGGCAAAGGCGTGGGCTTGCGCCTTGGCGTCCGGACCAGCGGATGTTCTGGCATGGCGTATAAACTGGAATTCGCCGATAAAATCGAAGACGACGACCTGACGTTTTCCGATCATGGAATTACCGTTTTGATCGACCCGAAAAGTTTGCCCTATATCGACGGCATGGAACTGGATTTCACGCGGGAAGGGTTGAACGAAGGTTTTCGCTTCAATAACCCCAACGTTAAAAACGAATGCGGTTGCGGCGAGAGCTTTAACGTCTGACACCGATGGAATTCGATTTCAACCGCAACCATTTCGAGTTGTTCGGGTTGCCGGTGACGTTCGAACTGGATAGCGCAGAACTGGAAACGGCTTACCGTAGCTTGCAGGGACAAGTTCATCCGGATAAATTTGCACATTTATCCGATGCCGAAAAACGGGCATCAATGCAATGGTCCAGCCGGGTGAACGAAGCTTATCAAACGCTCAGAACGCCACTCAATCGCGCAGTATATCTATTACAGTTGAATGGCATCGACCCGCTGGCGCAAACCAATACCCAATTGCCTATGGATTTTCTGCTGCAACAAATCGAATGGCGGGAAGCGATACAGGATGCCGCCGCTTCGGGAAGTCTTGCCGAGTTGCAGCGCGTAGAGCGTGAAATCGCTGCGCAGACGCAGGTCTGGCGCGAGCAATTATCGATACAACTGGATCGGCAGCATGACCTGCCGGCTGCGTCGGATACAGTGCGTCAACTAAAATTTGTCGATAAAATCACGGCTGAGATTGACGACACTTACGCTATTCTGGACAAATAAGGGTTCGTTACTTCATGGCACTTTTGCAAATTTCAGAACCCGGGATGAGCACGGCGCCGCATCAGCACCGTCTCGCTGCGGGAATCGATTTAGGTACCACCAATTCCCTAGTGGCCACCGTTCGTAACGGCATTGCCGTTGTCATCAACGACGAAGACGGTCATGCCTTGCTGCCCTCAGTAGTCCGTTATGGGCTCGGGGATGAGGCGATTGTGGGTTATGCCGCGCAGGCGGTTCAAAATCGCGATCCGCACAATACGGTTATTTCTGTCAAACGGTTCATGGGCAGGGGACTGAAGGACATCAAGGATGCGGCGAGCTTGCCTTATCGTTTTGTCGATACACCCGGCATGGTGCAGATTAAAACCGCCGCCGGGATAAAAAATCCGGTTGAAATTTCGGCCGATATACTGCGGGTATTGCGCGATCGCGCCGAGCGCTCCTTAGGCGACAAACTGACCGGCGTAGTTATTACCGTGCCGGCTTATTTCGACGATGCGCAAAGGCAGGCTACCAAAGACGCTGCGCAGCTCGCCGGCCTGAACGTCTTGCGCCTGCTTAACGAACCGACTGCCGCAGCGATCGCCTACGGTCTGGATAACGGCTCCGAAGGCGTCTATGCCGTCTACGATCTGGGTGGGGGCACATTCGACATTTCCATTCTGCGCTTGTCGCGCGGCGTGTTCGAAGTGCTTGCCACCAACGGCGATTCGGCGCTGGGCGGCGACGATTTCGACCAGCGTATTTTCTGCTGGGTACTGGAGCAGGCGAAATTTCCCGAATTGACTGCCGAAGATACACGCCTCCTGCTGGGCAAGGCGCGCGATGCAAAAGAAGCCCTGACCGAGCATCGCGAAGTAACTATTACCGCATTGCTGGCATCGGGCGAAACCGTCGATGTTGCGCTTACTGCCAGCGTGTTCAACGATATTACCTCCAGTCTGGTCAATAAAACACTTGCCCCGACCCGCAAAGCCTTGCGCGATGCCGGTCTGAATACAAATGAAATAAAAGGCGTGGTAATGGTCGGAGGCTCGACCCGCATGCCGCGTATCCAGTCCGCGGTAGCGGAATTTTTCGGCCAGACGCCGCTGACCAATCTCGATCCCGATAAAGTCGTGGCGCTGGGCGCTGCGATCCAGGCTAATGTACTGGCAGGTAACCGGCCCGAAGAAGAATGGTTATTGCTGGATGTGACGCCGTTGTCTCTAGGTATCGAGACAATGGGTGGCCTGGCAGAAAAAATCATACCGCGCAACAGTACTATCCCCATCGCCCGGGCACAGGAATTTACCACCTATAAAGACGGCCAGACTGCGATGAGCGTACACGTCGTCCAGGGCGAGCGCGAACTGGTCAGCGACTGCCGTTCGCTGGCCCGTTTCGAATTGCGCGGAATACCGCCCATGGTTGCCGGAGCTGCGCGCATACGTGTGACCTTTCAGGTAGACGCCGACGGTTTGTTGTCCGTATCTGCCGAAGAACTGAAAAGCGGCGTGCAGGCTGCCATTACCGTCAAACCTACTTACGGACTGGCCGACGAAGATATCGCCCGCATGCTGCAGGCCGGCTTTACTTATGCCAAAGACGACATGCAACAACGCGCGTTGCAGGAAGCGCGTGTCGAGGGCCAGCGTTTATTGGATGCCACCCGGACGGCGATAGACGAGAACGGAGCGGAACTGCTTAGCGCCATCGAGCTCGACCGCATTAAAGCCGCCATAAATACGTTAGGGCAGATGATACAATCCGAAGATACTCATGCCATTCAGGACGCCTCCGACGCGCTTAACCGCGCGACGGGCGACTTTGCCGCCCGGCGCATGGACAGCAGCGTCAAACAGGCACTGACAGGGCAGTCTCTGGACCGGATTTAACCGCTACTCACCAGGAATAATATGCCACAGCTCATAGTCTTACCTCATCCCGAACTTTGCCCAGAAGGGGCCGTGATTGAAGCGAAACCGGGCGTTAGCCTCTGCGATACGCTATTGAATAACGATATCGAAATCGAACATGCCTGTGAAAAATCCTGCGCCTGCACGACCTGTCATGTCATAGTGCGCGAAGGATTTTCGTCGCTCAACCCTTCCGACGAACTGGAAGACGATTTGCTCGACAAAGCCTGGGGTCTGGAACCGAATTCCCGCCTGTCTTGTCAGGCTGTAGTGGCGAACCAGGACCTGGTCATAGAGATCCCGAAATATACGATCAACATGGTTAAAGAAGGACATTGAGATGAAATGGACCGACACGCTGGAAATCGCGATCGAACTGATTGAAATGCATCCGGATGTCGATCCGACAACGATCCGCTTTACCGATTTGCACCGCTGGGTAGTCGAATTGCCGGAATTCAGCGACGATCCGGAGCGCTCCAACGAAAAGATACTGGAAGCGATCCAGATGACCTGGATCGATGAGGCGGAGTAAGGTACACAGGTTAACAATCTCACCTCTGTTTGGTCACAGGCATTGCTGTTATTGCGATTATGATGCTGAAACCATTGCGTCTTAGTATTGCCCCATTAACGGGTTTTATACTCACAGCGTGTTGCTTGATCTTGATACGTATGACGTGTGAGTGTCGCCATGAATAATATTAAAAAATCTCTGGGCAAACTATGTGAAGCTTCCCGAATGGAGCGGAGATTTTCCTGTAAGCCTTAAGCAGCCGTTGATGTAATTCGCAACCGGTTAGATCCATGCCGGGGGCTCCGAGATCCATAAACCGGTGTTTGCCGTCGAGCAGATCACGCGCGAGCCGCACGGTATCTGCTCCGTACAGCAGCTCGAGGTTGGTGTGATACGGTTGGGCATCGTCCATCGTCAACAATGTGGAAATGCAGCGGTATAATTTCCGGCGTTCGGGATTGATTTGCGCGAAGCTCCTGATCCAGTCGCAGCCTTCCAGCGTCGCTTCGGTGTCGGTCAGGGCAAGCGCGAGGAGGGTTTTGAGTTCGCCGATGCGCAAATCCTTCCAGTGCGAATCGGGTTCGGCTGCCAGTCCGATGAACGGCGCGACCGGTTGCTGGTCGGTTATTCCCAATTCGTTCAGGGCGTCGAGCAGGACGCGGCATTCGTCGTCATTCAGCCGGGACAGATTCAGGATCGCGGGGCGCAATTCGTTGGCAATGCTGTTGTTGTCCCATTCGAGGTCGTCTACCGGATAAATTTCCGACATGCCGGGGACGATGATGCGGCAACTGTAGACGCCGAGTTCGTCATAATCGGCAATATAAATATCATGCCCGGTTTTGTGGATGAGGCCGCATAGCCAG
>DAIETB010000173.1:0-2445 GCA_027345925.1 Sulfuriferula sp. | reverse complement strand
CAGGCATACGACCATATTTTGCCGTCGGTGAGGCCAAACGGGGTGGCGGCGGTGCAGATTGCCCCGGCCTCGCCGACTTTGCGCGGCCCGTATGTGCTGGCGAATATCGACCTGGTTATCAATGCGCTGCGTATCCAGGGCGATTCAACCGTGCCGGCAAATAATATCACTCTGCCCGTTTCTGTCGCAGACTTGACCGGGCATGCGCTTACCGGCACGTACCTGGATCCGGCTCGCCCGGCACGCTCCCAGGTCGTCAATCTGATCAACAGCGGATTAGCCTCGCTCGCTCAACCGATTCCCTCTAACGCCGTTCAAGGCGCCTTCACAATTACCCTCACCTGGAGCGGTTTGGGCAACGAGGACTTGCATGTTTACGAACCCGATGGCACACATGTGTATTATGCCAACATGAAGGGCGATACCGGCTATCTTGACGCCAATAACCTCTACGGTTACGGTCCGGAGTATTATTTTGCATCCTGCGATCCTTCGGTTTTGCAGACAGGGACGTATCAAATTTCCATCAATAATTTCAATGGTGCCAACAATGAAACGGCTACCGTACAAGTTGCAACGCCCTACGCAGGCAATTTTTTTAGCTGGCAAATCAATACGGGTTCTACCATGGGTCTGGCTGGCAACCTGAACCCGATTCCTGTCCTGACGGTCGATGTTTCCAAAGATCCGGTGACAGGCGATTATACGTTTTCTGCTGCTTCGGATGCTCCGCTCAATTAAGCCGGGTATTTGCAGAATGAACGGCAATAAGGAAAAGAGTAGCGCCCCTTTTCCCAAATCGGGAACAGTTCGATAAGATTTTCATGGGGCCGTTGACGGATAACAGTATTTTTCCGTTTCAGAAAACTCTTACTTTTCTGGGTTTACGATACACTTTCTTTTCTTGGCAAGTCGAAGTCATCCCCTCTGAGGTTGGCTTATTGCATGCAGCTCACGCTGCGCTTTCGTACCCCACGGCGAATCTACTCCGCCCTCAAATGCGGAAACAGAATCACGTCTCGAATGCTGGCGCTATCGGTCAGGAGCATCACCAGCCGGTCGATGCCGATGCCGCAACCGGCGGTGGGCGGCAAGCCGTATTCCAGCGCACGGATATAATCGGCGTCGTAATGCATCGCTTCTTCGTCGCCGGCGTCTTTTTGCCGGACTTGCGCCATGAAGCGCTCGGCCTGGTCTTCGGCGTCGTTCAATTCCGAAAAACCGTTGGCGAGCTCGCGGCCGGCGATGAATAATTCGAAGCGTTCGGTGATTTCCGGGTCGGTGTCGGAACGTCTCGCCAGAGGCGAGACTTCGGCGGGATAATCGACGATGAAAGTCGGTTGCATCAGCAAAGCTTCGGTAGTGGCTTCGAAAAAGCTCAACTGCAAACCGCCCAGGCCGTCGGTCGCCTGATATTTGGCTTTATGCTGTTCGAACCACGCCAGCAGCCAGCCTTTATCGTTAAGCTGTTCGACCGTGTATTCGGGATGATAGGCGCATACCGCCTGGACGATGCTCAGGCGCGCGAACGGTTGGGCGAAGTCGATGAGCGTATCGTTATAACTGATCCGCTCGCTGCCGGTCGCCGTGCGCGCAGTATCGCGCAGCAAGGTTTCGGTGAAATCCATCAGATAGCGATAATCGCGATAGGCCTCGTAGAACTCCATCATGGTGAATTCGGGATTGTGACGCGTCGACAAGCCCTCGTTACGGAAATTACGATTGATCTCGAATACCTTTTCCAGTCCGCCCACCACCAACCGCTTCAAATACAGCTCGGGAGCGATGCGTAAAAACATCTCCATGTCGAGTGCGTTATGGTGTGTGACGAACGGTTTTGCGCTCGCTCCGCCGGGGATGGAGTGCATCATCGGCGTTTCGACTTCCAGATAGCCGCGCCCGGTCATGAACTGACGGATCGCCTGCACGATCTTGAAGCGGGTCATGAACACCTGCCGCGAGCCGTCGTTGGTCATGAGATCGACGTAGCGCTGCCGGTAGGTCTGCTCCTGGTCGGTCAGTCCGTGAAATTTTTCCGGCAACGGCCGCAACGATTTGACCAGCAGTCGCACGTTATGCACCTGCACGGTCAGTTCGCCGGTCTTGGTACGGAACAATACTCCCGTCGCGCCGACGATATCGCCGAGATCCCAGTGTTTGAATTCCTGATGCAACTCGGGTCCGACATGATCGTTGCTCACATAGATCTGCAATTGGCCGCTCATGTCCTGCAGCGTAGCGAAACTGGCCTTGCCCATCACCCGCTTGAGCATCATCCGGCCGGCAAATTGTACCGTTACGGGCGTTGCAGCGAGCTCTTCCTTGCCGGCTTCGGCGTATTGCGCCTGCAATTCGCCGGCAAAATGCAGCCGCTCGAAATCATTGGGGAAAGCGATCCCCGTTTCGCGTAAAGCCGCGAGTTTGGCGCGGCGTTCCGCGATAATC
>DAIETB010000172.1:0-18570 GCA_027345925.1 Sulfuriferula sp. | reverse complement strand
GTGTTGACCACGCTCCTGGATTTGTATGGCCTGGATACGTCATTTCCCGGCTTTGAGGAAGCAAAGGCCAAACCCGACTTGGCTAGCCGCGTAACCCATCTCAACACCGCTTTGTCCAATGAACTCGTGACCTACGTGGGTTGCCGGAAAGAACGGTTCATCGCGCACATACAGCCTTACGAATATGAAGGCTTGCTGTTTTCCGACCCGCAGGCTCTGGCGCAAACTGAGCCGGGTTGGCAGGCCAGCTTGGCGCAACTTATCGAAGTGCGGGCGGCATTTCCTACTCCCGAGCACATCAACGACAGCTATGAAACCAAGCCATCGCGGCGGCTCGAACAATTGCTGCAACCCGGCTACAAGAAAACTCGTCATGGGCCGTTGGCGGCTGAGCGGGTGAGCCTGGCGGTCATGGAAAGGGAGTGTCCGCATTTTCGCGGCTGGATGGAAAGCCTCCGTCGCTTGGGAGGGGTGATTGCATGAAACTGCAATTCGACGCTTGCCAAGACTATAAACTTAAAGCGATTCGCGCCATCGATATCAGCATTTAATCTACCGATATTGCCAATAAAAAAGCAGCCGAAGCTGCTTTTTTATTGGGTTGCAAACGTAAATTGCCGATTTATTCTGCGGTAGCAGAAGCGGAGTTTTCGTCCTCTTTTTTCGGCGGATCCATCAAGGCTTTCATGGAAAGGCGCAGGCGGCCTTTCTCGTCGGCTTCCAGCACTTTGACGGTGACTTGCTGGCCTTCCTTGAGGTAGTCGCCGACCGTGTTGACGCGCTCGTGAGCGATTTGCGAAATATGCAGCAAGCCGTCCTTGCCGGGCAAGACCGTTACGATCGCGCCGAAATCGAGCAGTTTGATGACGGTGCCCTCGTAGGCTTTGCCCACTTCGACTTCGGCGGTGATCTCGGTGATGCGTTTTTTTGCGGCTTCGCCGGATTCGACGCTGGTGCAGGCAATTTTTACCGTGCCGTCTTCGCCTATGTCGATCTGGGTGCCGGTTTCTTCGGTCAGAGCGCGGATGATGGCGCCGCCTTTACCGATGACGTCGCGGATTTTTTCCGGATTGATTTTCATCGTGATGATGCGCGGCGCGTAAGCCGACATTTCTTCGCGCGGCGAATCGACCGCCTGTTTCATCAGTTCCAGAATGTGGATGCGGCCCGACTTGGCCTGATCCAGCGCGGCTTTCATGATTTCCTTGGTGATGCCGGTAATCTTGATATCCATTTGTAGTGCGGTGATACCGGCTTCGGTACCGGCGACCTTGAAATCCATGTCGCCGAGGTGATCTTCATCGCCCAGAATATCGGTCAGCACGGCAAAGCGGTTGCCTTCCTTGATCAGGCCCATCGCGATACCGGCGATATGCGCTTTCATCGGTACGCCGGCATCCATCAGCGCCAGACAGCCGCCGCAGACCGAGGCCATCGAAGAGGAACCGTTGGATTCGGTGATTTCGGAGACGACGCGCATGGTGTATCCGAAATCTTCGCGGTTAGGCAGCATCGCCGCGAGCGCGCGTTTGGCGAGTCGTCCGTGGCCGATTTCACGCCGTTTAGGCGTACCGACGCGTCCGGTTTCGCCGGTGGCGTAAGGAGGCATGTTGTAATGCAGCATGAAACGATCGCTGTATTCACCCTGCAAGGCGTCAATTTTCTGTTCGTCGCGCCCGGTACCCAGCGTTGCGATCACCAGCGCCTGAGTTTCGCCGCGAGTGAAGAGGGCGGAACCGTGGGTGCGGGACAGGACGCCGGTGCGGATGCTGATCGGGCGCACGGTGCGGGTATCGCGACCGTCGATGCGCGGTTGGCCGTTTAAAATCTGGCTGCGGACGATTTTGGCTTCGAGATCGTGAAATATGTCATTGATTTCATTGACTGCGAGCGTGCCCATTTCAGGGGTGACCAACTGCTCCATCACGCGACGGCGTATGCCGTCGATCTGTTGCGAGCGCGCTTGTTTCTGGCGCAGGCTGTAGGCTTGCTGCAAATCGTTTTCAGCCAGTCCGGTCACTTTTGCGATCAGCGCGTCGTTAGCCGGAGGCGCGGTCCAGTCCCATGATTCGGGATTGACTTCGTCAGCCAGTTCGTTGATGGCATTGATCGCGACCTGCATTTGCTGGTGGCCGTATACGACCGCGCCGAGCATGATATCTTCAGGAAATTCTTTGGCTTCGGATTCGACCATGAGCACGGCTTGAGCCGTACCGGCTACTACCAGATCCAGACTGGAAATCAGCAATTCGGCAGCCGTAGGGTTGAGCACGTATTCGTTGTCGATCAGGCCAATGCGCGCGGCGCCGATCGGGCCGGCAAATGGCAGGCCGGATACCGCCAGCGCAGCCGATGCACCGATCAGCGCAGGAATGTCGGAGTCGACTTCCGGGTTGCTCGACATGACGGTCGCGATGATCTGGACTTCGTTGTAAAACGCTTCGGGAAACAGGGGCCGTAGCGGCCGGTCGATCAGACGGGACGTGAGCGTCTCTTTTTCCGAAGGTTTGCCTTCGCGTTTGAAGAACCCGCCCGGGATTTTGCCGGCGGCATAAGTTTTTTCCTGATAATCGACGGTCAGCGGGAAAAAATCCTGACCGGATTTGACTTCCTTTTTGCCGACGACGGTGACCAGCACAACGGTGTCGTCCATATTGACCAATACTGCGCCGCTCGCCTGACGAGCGATTTCCCCGGTTTCCAAAGTGACGCTATGTCGGCCGTATTGAAATGTTTTAGAGATTTTCATTACTATCCTTTAAAATTGCTATCCTGAAATTCAAACAAACGCGCCCCGCACTGAAAAGATGCGGGGCGGTTGGTAGTGAGACGATGCGATCGCCTGATTAAAGTGTTAGCGAATTACTTGCGTAAGCCGAGTTTGGCGAGCAAATTGCGGTAACTGTCGTTGTTGGTGCGCTTCAGATAATCCAGTAATTTGCGGCGGCGGCTCACCATTCTCAGTAACCCGCGACGGGAATGGTGGTCTTTGGCATTGATCTTGAAATGCTCCGAGAGGCCGTTTATGCGCGCGGTAAGCAGAGCGATCTGTACTTCCGAGGAGCCGGTATCGCCGGCTGCGTGTTGATATTCGGTAACGAGTTGCGCTTTTTGTTCGGTCGTGACAGCCATCATTATTCTCCTGATGAGATTTAAAAATCGCGAATGGTTTCGGCTGAATGAAACCATTCGTTCTATTGGGAGCTGAATTATACAGAAAATATGAGCGCTTTGCACGATTACTGCGCTTGTTCCTATTTCGTTAAAAAATAGCTAAAAAAGTCTCATGTGCGTTTCTTTTTTGCCCTTTTCGCGCCATCCTGGCCGCTCTTCCTACCTCGTGCAAAAGTCTCGTCACTTTATTTTTTTAAACGTTGAGCGGGATATCGTTTTCTGATCTGGGCATCGGCGCTGCCTGAGGCGAATTGCAGGTGCAGTTTTTCTCCCGTAATCGTCTGGTCCGCATCGCGGATGACTACGCCGGCCTCGTTGCGAACTACGCTGTAACCGCGTTCCAGTACCGACATCGGGTTCAAATGCCGCAATTGCTCCTCGTCATGCCTGATCGCCATCCGGGATTGTTCCAGTCGCGTATGCATCGCCCGTTGCAACCGGTTTTGCAGGAGTAGTGCCGTATTGAGATAACTGGCCGGGCGCGGCAGTTGGCGCTGCAATCGTTGCAGCATCTGCGTTTGCCGCCAGAGTCGGCGCTGTTCGAGATGGCGATAATTATTGCGCAAGCGGCTGGCGAGCTGATTCAGTAAGGTCATCTGCGCGCTCAGCCTGCGGCCGGGATGCACCAGCCGCTCGCCTAATCGCTGGATATGCTGATGGAGTCCGGACAGCGATAGTGAAATATGGCGCGAAAACCGTAATTGCAGGCTATCCAGCGTCTGTTCGATCTGCCGGTGATGCGCGCTGGCAAGTACCGCGGCGGCGGTCGGAGTCGGTGCACGCAGGTCGGCGGCGAAGTCAGCGATGGTGAAATCGGTTTCATGACCGACGCCGCTGATTACCGGAATCGGACTGGCAGCGATGGCGCGGACGACGATTTCTTCGTTAAACGGCCATAGATCTTCTATACTTCCGCCGCCGCGACAGACGATCAGCACATCGCATTCGGCCCGCCGATACGCTTCGTCGAGCGCTGCAACTATCTGCGCGGCAGCTGCGGCGCCCTGCACGGAGCATGGATACAGCACTATCGGCAGACTGGGCATTTGTCGCCGCAAGGTGCTCAATACATCTTGCAGAGCGGCGGCTTGCGGGGAGGTGACGATGCCGAGGCGGCGCGGCATGGCTGGAATGGCGCGCTTGCGGGAGGCGTCGAATAAGCCTTCGTGTTGCAGCTTGCGCTTGAGCTGCTCGAACGCTTCGAACAATACGCCAAGACCGGCGCGGCGCAAGGTGTCGACCTGCAACTGGAATTCGCCGCGCGGTTCGTACAGCCCGGCAGTGGCGCGGACTTCGACCTGCATGCCGTTTTCCGGTTGCCAGTCGATAAATTGATTGCGACCGCGAAACATCACGCAACGGACTTGCGCTGCCGCGTCTTTGAGCAAAAAATACCAGTGGCCTGAAGCTGCGCGCGTCAGGTTGGATATCTCGCCTGCGATCCAGGTTAACGCGATGCCGCCTTGCAGCGTTTGCTGGACGAGACGGTTAAAAGCGCTGACGCTCAGCACCGGGGCCATGGTCTCGGAGTTCGCGTTCGGCAAGCTTTTTGTCAAGTTATTTTCCACAGTTTCAAAATATACTGATAATTTAAAGTCGACGGCTTGACAAGGCGGGTAATTATATAACTAATTGTTTTTATTTGCATAAATTAAGTGATAAAAACATAGGCTACCGGTAAAATTTCAGACCTGGGACAGACTTAGGTGTTTGTTAAACATTTAATCCACAAAGTTATCCACAGAATATGGGGGTAACTGGTAAAAACCCTTGCAGGCTGAAGGGTTAGGAGTCGCCTTCGGCTGCAACCGGAATAATTCGGGCTGCAACCTGTGCTGCGCGCTCCCGAGCCAGTCCGGCCGTTTCCGCGCAGGCCAGCGCAACACCCATTCGTCGTCGTTCGGACGAAGCCGGTTTGCCGAACAGTCGCACGCTGCTGCGGGGCACCTGGAGCGCTTGCGCTACACCTTCGAATAGCAGGTTTTCGGTAGCCACTCGTCCGTAAATAACCGCCGATGCGCCTGGTTCGCGCAGGCGCGTGTCTACCGGCAAACCCAGAATGGCGCGGGCATGCAGTTCGAATTCGCTCTGGTATTGGCTGCATAGCGTGACCATGCCGGTATCATGCGGCCGCGGCGAGACTTCCGAAAACCAGACTTCGTCTCCGCGAACGAAAAGCTCGACGCCGAATATACCGCGTCCTCCGAGATTATCGGTAACGGTACGCGCTATTTCCTGCGCCCGCGCCAGCGCGGGCGCAGTCATTGCCTGCGGTTGCCAGGATTCGACATAATCTCCGTGAACCTGGATATGGCCGATGGGCTCGCAGAAATGCGTCTCGACTTGTCCCTTTTGTCCTTGCGCGCGCACGGTAAGCAACGTAATTTCGTAATCGAAGCGGATTTCGCCTTCGACGATGACGCGACCCTGATTGACCCGGCTGGCGCTGGCGGCGTATTCCCAGGCGGCAGTGATTTCCTCGGTGCTGGTCAGGCGCGATTGTCCCTTGCCGGAAGACGACATGACCGGCTTGACCAGACAGGGAAAACCGATTTCCGCGACCGCCGATTGCAGGCTCTCCAGGCTATCGGCAAAGCGGTACGGCGACGTGGGCAAGGCCAGCGTCTCGGCTGCCAGACGGCGGATGCCATCGCGGTTCATGGTTAATTGCACTGCGCGCGCGGTCGGTATGACCTGGCACAAGCCGGACTGCTCGATGGCGGCCAGCTCATCGGTCGCAATGGCTTCGATTTCGGGTACGATGTAGTGGGGCCGTTCCAGTTCAACCACCGCGCGCAGCGCGGCGCGGTCGGTCATGTCGATGACGTGGGCGCGATGCGCGACCTGCTGCCCGGGCGCATGGGCGTAGCGATCCACGGCAATCACTTCTATCCCCCAGCGCTGCATTTCGATGATGACTTCCTTGCCCAGTTCGCCGCTGCCGAGCAGCATGACGCGGGTGGCGTGAGGGGTGAGGGGGGTGCCTATGCGCATAGTACTCGTCTTGTAAACAGTTATGGTTGCCCCGCGTCGATATATCGCGCGGTGCGTCTCTGCGGTCTAGCCGCAATCGTCGGGAATTCCGGCAAGGGAAGTTTAATGATAAACATGCCGATAGACAAGCCGGAAAAGTGCGGTTAGTATTGGCGCGAACATTACAGTTCATGGCTGTTCACTTTGTCCGGTTCCAGAATGATGCAATGGATTTCAATATTCTTTGCCCTTCACCCGCAGGATCGCATCTCATCGAATGACGAATTGAATACCGTATTCCAACTTCCCGCCAAGCAGCGATGACGCAAGCCCCCGCTATTTTTTTAATGGGTCCTACCGCCTCGGGCAAAACGGCTGCCGCGCTGGCGCTGACGCAAATTTTCCCGGTGGAAATCATCAGCGTCGATTCGGCGCTGGTGTATACCGATATGAATATCGGTACGGCGAAACCCGATGCTGCGACGCTCGCCGCCGCGCCTCATTATCTGATCGATTTGATCCCGCCTGTACAATCTTATTCCGCTGCGCAGTTTTGTGCAGCCGCGTTGCCGCTGATGGCGGAAATTACTGCGCGAGGCCATATTCCGTTGCTGGTGGGCGGTACGATGCTGTATTTCAAGGCCTTGCGCGAAGGATTGAGCATTCTGCCCGAAGCCGATCCGGCAGTCCGGGCGGCGATCGATGAGGAGGCCGCCGAACGCGGCTGGGATGCTTTGCATCGTGATCTGCAGCATCTCGATCCGCTGACTGCCGGACGTCTGCAGCCTGGCGACAGCCAGCGTATCCAGCGTGCGCTCGAAATCATACGGATTACCGGCAAAACCATGTCGGAGTGTCTGGCGCAAGGCCGCGAGGCGGAATTACCCTATCGCGTGCTGCCACTGGCGCTGATGCCATCGGCTCGACACATCCTGCACGAACGGATCGCCCTCCGCTTCGATGCCATGCTGGCTGCCGGACTGGTCGACGAACTGACAGGTCTGTGCGCACGTTACGACCTGCGCGACGATTTGCCTTCGATGCGTTGCGTCGGTTACCGGCAGGCATGGTCCTATCAGACCGGCGAATACGGTTACGATGAAATGCGCGACCGCGGTATTTTCGCTACCCGCCAGCTGGCGAAACGGCAAATGACGTGGTTGCGCAATATGTCCGGCATCGTGACGATGGACTGCCTTGATGAGCGGCTGGGGCAGAATCTGATTGCGGCTATCGGCAGTTTTCTGAATGCTGTCTAGTGGTTTAGAGCGGCGTGGTTTCGGTCAGTACCAGGGCATTGATCATGGCGAGATTGACATCGACCGAGCTGACCAGGCAGCGCGCGGCCAGATTTTCTATGGCCTGTTGATCGTTATTTTCAGCCGCAGAAGCTAATTTGAGCATTAAACCGCCGGTGCCCTTTTGTTCGATCAGCGCGGTTTTTATTTGAGCGCTCAGTTTCAGGCGACTGATTGCCTGTTCCAGCGGCAGATTGAGCAGACTGCCGATCACCGAGAACAGGCCGATCAGATAAGCCGCTTGCGGATCGACCTGCTGCAGGCTTTTACGCGCCAGCGTTTCGAGAAAGAAGGCGCGGCTGAGGCCGCGTTTCAGCAGTTTGAGCGAGTCAGGGCGCGGCGCCGTGCTGGTATGGAGCAATAAAGTCAGCCAGCGATACAGGCCGGCATGTTTGAGCTGCTGGAAAGCCTGGGTGAGAGAATTGATTGTTGTCTCGTTACTATTCAATGTGTTGGTATACGCAATCAACTGATAGCTCAAACGTGCGTCAGTATGGATCTGCGATTCGATTTCGGCCAGGTCGTGCCGTGCGATCACCCGGTCTATCAATTCCAGCAAGCGCAGGCGATTGATTTCCGTGGGCGGCAAAACATAGTCCGGCATCTCGTCGCAATAGGTTCCCTGAAAGCCGTCGAATTTGAGTTTGGCGCACAAGTCGAAGGTTTCCTGGCAACCGATATTGGCAGCTATCAGCTTTTGCATGCCCAACAAGCGCAACGCCTTGGAAGCCGTCTCCATTTCGGCGGCATTGAGCAGACCGACATCAATGCGCGCCTGTTTGATCAAATCGGCCAATGCGGCCGGGATTTCCATGCCGTTACGATAATTGATGAGCAGACGGAAGCCTTCCCGCCGTCTTTTTTTGATTTGAGGCAGCCAGAGAGTAATTGCGCCGGGCAAAATATCGAGAGTGAAAATGACATGTTGCCGGGGCAGCAAGTCGATTTCTTTCGCGCCCAGCGAAACGGCATCGATATTGACCAGTAGCGGATGCGGCGGCTGCTTTTCGTTTTCCGTCAGGGAGCACAAGCCCGCTATCAGCGTTGTATCATCGCTCTGGCGCAAGGATTGCGCCTGTATGGATTGCTCGTGATTAGACCAGCGTATGCGTGGTATGAGTTCTATTGCCGTAATTCGGCCGGAACTGTCGTAAATCGCTTGCCGGTTCAGCAGTCGTTCGATGATATCGTTTTGATGCGACGGCACGCCGAACGTATCCACCGATAGCACATGCGTGGAAATGTTGTTTTTTTCCTTGCTTATGGTATTGATATTACGTTCTTTTTTTTGTTCCTGGGCGACGCGTAAGGTCTTCATCATGACTCCGTGCGGCATGGACAGCAATATCCTTAGGCATAAATTATACCTGTATTTAAATGCGTCAACCGGCGAGGGCGGAATACGCCTCCTTACTGTCGTTTAAAGGTTGCGATGCAGGATGCTTGCAAGAATAAACGGCATAGTTGCCGATAAACGTTAGTATATGCATTCATGATGGAAAAAATAATAAGGACGGATATGCAGATTAGCGTGCGCGATTTTGACCGGATAGCAGCCCGGCGATTGAGCTTGGCGGGAGTCCATCCCGTGCTGGCGCGGGTTTATGCTGCAAGGGGCGTGGCCGAAGCGGCACAACTGGATAGCGCATTATCCCGCTTGCTGCATTTCGGCACGCTTAAAAACATTCAGGCTGCAAGCGTACGGCTGGCGGATGCGATTACGGCCCGGGAACGTATCTTGATTGTGGCCGATTACGATGCCGACGGCGCGACCGCCTGCGCCACAGCGGTACGCGGCTTCGCTTTGCTTGGCCTGCAGGTGGATTATCTCGTCCCCAACCGTTTTGAATACGGTTACGGGCTTACTCCGGAAATCGTCCGGGTCGCGGCTCTGCGGCAGCCCGATCTGATTATTACCGTCGATAACGGTATAGCCAGCATAGACGGTGTGCAGACCGCGCATGAACTCGGGATCGAAGTGCTGGTTACCGATCATCACTTGCCCGGAGACGAGTTGCCCGATGCGTTGATCGTCAATCCCAATCAGCCGGGCTGCAATTTCGCCAGCAAGCATCTGGCCGGCGTGGGCGTCATGTTTTATGTGCTGCTTGCCGTCCGTGCCGAACTGCTGTCGCGAGGCCAGTTTGCGGCCGATGCAATGCCCAATCTGGCGCAACTGCTCGATATCGTTGCGCTCGGCACAGTAGCGGATGTGGTCAGGCTGGATGACAATAACCGCATTCTGGTCGAACAAGGCTTGCGCCGCATGCGTCAGGGTCGTGCCTGTCCGGGGGTAGAAGCGCTGTTCCGGGCGGCGAACCGCCCGATCGAAACAGCCGCGGCGGCCGATCTGGGATTTATGATAGGGCCGAGGCTGAATGCGGCAGGGCGGCTGGAAGATATGTCGCTGGGCATCGCCTGTCTGCTCAGCAGCGATCCGTTGATCGCTACCGGCTACGCACAGCGTCTGCATGCGCTGAACGCCGAGCGCAGGGCGATAGAAGCCGACATGCAGGAACAGGCGCTGATGCAACTGGAGACGATAGAAGCGGCGGATAACTATACTCTGGTCATGTTCGATCCGGCCTGGCATCAGGGCGTGATCGGCATCCTCGCGTCGAGGCTGAAAGATAAATTCCATCGGCCGGCCATCTGCTTTGCCCGCAGCGCCGACGGAGAAATCAAGGGCTCGGGGCGATCTATCAATACCTTGCATTTGCGCGATGCCCTCGATTGGGTGGCGAAGCGCGCGCCGGAGCTGATTTTGAAGTTCGGCGGTCACGCAGCGGCAGCGGGTTTGTCGATACGCGAGACGCAGTTGCCGGAATTCATGGCGCTGTTCGAAGCCGCCTCCCGTCATTTTCTTGCGCCGGAAGACCTCGCAACGCAGATACAGACCGACGGCGACCTGCCGGAGGATGCCTGTACGCCCGATTTTGCCGAAACTATAGGCGCGCAAGTGTGGGGGCAAGGATTCCCGGCACCGCGGTTTTCAGGAAAATTTCGTGTGACCGGGCAAAAAATCCTGAAAGACAAACATCTGAAATTCCAGTTAACGGCCGGAAAAACCGGCTTTGACAGCATATTGTTCAATCGTACGGAATTGCTGCCCGACGAAATAGACGCCGTGTTCGAACTCGAACTCAATCGCTACCAGGGACGGACGAGCCTGCAAATCAAATTGCATCATTGGGCGGGAGTCGGGGGGATTTGATCAGTGCTCACCACCACGATATTACTTGTCAAAAATCTCACGAAAATTCTGATCGCGTCCCAGGGTAATCCCCCCAGCAAATAAAGGTATTCTGAAGTAGAATTTTCTTAAATGCGATTTAAGGATTTTTACAGGCTTGATATCAAAGATCGGTCTATCGTGTTTTTAATTTGTAATATTAGCTTGTTATGATGCCGGATCGCATTCTCACGGAATTCGGTCTATGGAAAATATTGCGGAACTGAGCATCGCTGTCGAACCTTTAACGCCTGACATTACCGTCATCGATGTCGGCGATTTGTTTCTGCAACCTGCTTACGACCGTTTTCTGTCTTTGCCTGTGGTTCGCGACGGCGAGCCGGTAGGCGTCATCAGCCGTTATCACGTACAAAGAATACTCATGGGGCGTTACGGCCGGGAGCTGCAGGGTGCCAAGGCGGTACGGCATTTCATGAACAGCTCGCCGCTGCTGGTTTCGGTCGACCGGCCGGTGGAAGAAGCCAGCCATCATATTACGCGCAATATCGCTTTTCCCATTACCGAAGATTTCATCATTACCGACGGCGGCAATTATCACGGTGTCGGTTTCGTGATTAATCTGTTGCGCGGTCTCGAAGACAAGCTGATCACTAAAAACAAGTCGCTGGCGCAGTCGTTCTCTCAATTGCAGGCGTCGCAATCGCAACTGGTCCAATCCGAAAAAATGGCCTCGCTCGGGCAGATGGTCGCAGGCGTGGCGCATGAGATCAATACACCGCTGGGTTACGTGCACAACAATGTCGAAATGGCGCGGGCCGCGTACGAACAGCTGGCCGGGCTGAACGAAAAGTACGAGCAATTGATGTCCATGCTGCAATCGCCGGATATGGACGAGAGCGCGATGCAGGCGCAATTTTCAGAAATACTGGAAATGCGCGCCGAAGTTTCCAACGCTTTTCAGCATGAAGAGATGCAGGGCTTGTTTTCCGATACGCTGTACGGGCTCGGGCAAATTTCAGAAATCGTCGGCAACCTCAAGAATTTCAGCCGCCTGGATCAGGCAATGGTAAGCAATATCGATATCAACCAGTGTGTAGACAGCACTTTGGTGATCGCGAACAATCTGATCAAGCATAAGGTCGACGTCATCCGCGATCTGGGCGTGTTACCCAAAATCCGTTGCGCCCCGTCGCAAATCAATCAGGTTCTGCTGAATCTGATTACCAATGCCGTTCATGCCATCGAAGACCGCGGCCGCATCATGATCAGTACGTTCAGCGATGGGCAATACGTGCATATCATTATTCGCGATAGCGGCAAAGGCATACCGGCTGAAAATCTGAGCCGGATATTCGATCCTTTTTTCACGACCAAGCCGATCGGCGAAGGCACCGGGTTGGGTCTTTCCATCACGTTCAAAATTATTCGGGATCATCAGGGCTATATCCGGGTGAAATCCCAGGTCGGCAAGGGGACGGCATTTTGCGTAAGTCTCCCGGTTGCCGCAAAACCTTGAATGGCGCAGGAGGCATGATGATCGATACGATAAATCCGCCGGTTAAACCGGCGAGACCGATGCATAACGCCGATTTGCGCCCGACTTTATTGTTTGTAGACGATGAAGAGCGCATATTGCGCTCGCTGCGCATGCTATTCGCGGCGAATTTTCGCGTGCTGGTGACGACTGACGGCCATGAAGCGCTGGAAATCCTCAAACGGGAGAAGGTGCATGCGCTCATCAGCGACCAGCGCATGCCGTTGATGTCCGGCGTGGATCTGTTGCGTCAGGCGCGCGACATCGCACCCGATACCATGCGCCTGTTGCTGACCGGTTATTCCGATATCGAAGCCATCATCGGCTCCATCAATGACGGCGAAGTATTCCGCTATATCAACAAGCCGTGGAACGCGGACGAGATACGGGCTATCGTCGGCGAAGCGGCGAACATAGCCATGAGCCTGGAACAGGTTCTGGTCAAACCGTTCGCGCAATCGCCGACGGAAATCAGGGGAATATTGCTGGTCGACGACTCCGAAGAAGTTGCGAGCAGCCTGCGGCAGTATATCGACGACAGTTTCCCCGGCGCATTCCGCCTGGAATGGGCGAGTACCTTGAATGATGCCATGGCCTTGCTCGAAACCCGCAAACTGTCGGTGATCATTTCCGACGTTGCCGTAGGCAATGTCGACATGACGCCTTTTATCAAGACTTTGAAACATTTTCATCCGCATATCGTGACGATAGTGCTGACGACGTTTCGCGATACTTCCTTGCTGGTGGAGCTGATCAACCAAGGTCAGGTTCACCGTTTTCTGCCCAAACCCATGCGCAAAACCATGGTGTTGCGGGGCATACAGTCGGGTATGATTTTAGCTGACGAGATACGGCTGCGGCCCGCTGCGATACAGCGGCATAAGGTGGAAACTCCGAAAAACATCCCGGACACGGGGATAATTAACCGCATACGCGGTTTATTCCGGAGCGTGGGCAAGTCTTGAACCCACTCTTGAACTGGCGCGTAACCCCCGCAGCGACCACTATAACCGGTACGTTATTTAACCCGCATTCCCGGCGTCGCACCCTCGTCCGGACTCAGTATGAACAAGCCGGGCGTTTCTCCCGATGCCGCCAGCACCATGCCTTCCGACAGGCCGAATTTCATTTTGCGCGGCGCGAGATTGGCGACCATCACCGTCATCCGTCCGATTAATTGTGCCGGATCGTACGCCGATTTGATTCCGGCGAATACGTTGCGGGGCGCTGCTTCGCCGATATCCAGCGTCAGGCGTATCAGCTTGTCGGCGCCGTCGACGTGTTCGGCGTTGACGATGCGGGCGACGCGCAGGTCGATTTTGGCAAACTCGTCCACGCTGATGGTGTCGTTGATCGGTGCAGTTTGCGGTGCGGATTGGGCAGGCGTCGCGGCTGCGGACTCAGGCGCGGATTTGGCGGTATTGGCGGCGATTACGGTATCGATTTGCTGCTGCTCGACGCGCGTCATCAGATGCCGGTACGGATTGATGGCATGATCGGACAACAGCGTCGCGGCATCGGCCCACGACAAAGGCGGAATATCGAGGAACTGCTCGACGTCGGCCGCAAGCTTGGGCAATACCGGTTTGAGGTAGACGGTGAGCAGGCGGAACAGATTCAGGCTGACGCTGCAGACCTCGTGCAGCAAGGCCTCCTGGCCCGGTTGTTTTGCCAGCTCCCACGGTTTGTGGTCGTTGACGTACTGGTTCGCCGTATCGGTCAGGTGCATGACTTCGCGCAAGGCGCGCCCGTAATCGAGATTCTCGTAGCATTCGGCAATCGAGTCGGCCGCCTTTGCTACGCTGTCGAGCAAGTGTGACGGGGCAGCGGCAGCGAGCTTGCCGTCGTATCGTTTGCTGATAAACCCGGCCGTGCGGCTGGCGATATTGATGTATTTGCCGATCAAATCGCTGTTTACCCGGGCGATGAAGTCGTCGAAGCTCAGGTCGATGTCTTCCATGCTGCCGTTAATCTTGCTGGCAAAATAATAGCGCAGCCATTCGGGATTCAGCCCGCTGGCGAGATAGCTCTCGGCGGTGATGAAGGTGCCGCGCGATTTGGACATTTTCGCCCCGTTAACCGTCAGGAAGCCGTGCGCAAAAATGCCGTTCGGCTTGCGGTAATTGGCGGCCTCGAGCATCGCCGGCCAGAACAGCGCGTGAAAATACAGGATGTCCTTGCCGATGAAATGATACAGCTCGGTATCGCTGCCGGCGCGCCACCAGGCGTCGTAATCCAGATTGATGCGGTCGGCCAGATTGCGGAAACTTCCCATATAGCCGATAGGCGCATCGAGCCAGACGTAGAAAAATTTATTCGGCGCATCGGGAATTTCGAAGCCGAAGTACGGCGCGTCGCGCGATATATCCCAATTTTGCAGCCCTGCCGAAAACCATTCGTCGAGTTTGTTGGCCGCTTCGCGCTGCAAAGTGCCCGAGCGAGTCCAGTTGCGCAGGAACGCTTCGCAGTCGCTCAATTTGAAGAAATAATGCTCGGACTCCCTATGCACCGGCGGCGTACCGGACATGGCGGAAACCGGATTGATCAGGTCGGTGGGCGAGTAGGTCGCGCCGCACACTTCGCAACTGTCGCCGTATTGATCCAGCGCGCCGCATTTGGGGCATTGGCCCTTGATGAAACGGTCGGGCAGGAACATTTCCTTGGCGGTGTCGTAATACTGGGCGATGGTTTTGCGTTCTATGAAGCCGGCGTCGCGCAGCTTCAAATACACTTCATCGACTATTACCCGGTTTTCGGCGGCATGGGTGGAATGATAGTTATCGTAGGCGACATGAAATCCGGTGAAGTCGCGCAAATGCTCGTCGTGAACGCGGGCGATCAGCGCTTCCGGCGTGATGCCTTCGCTTTCCGCGCGCAGCATGATGGGCGTGCCGTGCGTGTCGTCGGCGCAAATGTAAGAGCATTCGTGGCCGCGCATTTTCTGGAAGCGCACCCAGATATCGGTCTGGATATGTTCGAGCAAATGCCCGAGGTGGATGGCGCCGTTGGCGTAGGGCAGGGCGGATGTAATGAGGATTTTGCGGGTCATGGGGAATGGGGAGCGTTTATTTGAGGTCGATGATTAAATAAGCCGCCATGGCAAAACCGAGGAATGCCAGTGCGAGCGTGGTATAGATCGAGAGATTGGTCCAGTAGCCGGTGGGTATTTCCTTCGGTTCGAAGGTGGCGAAGATTTTTTTATACTGGACGACCGCCAGAACCGCCATGGTCGCGCCCAGTAAAATAAACCCCAGGCCGAGCCAGAACGAAGGCCCCTGTTTCATGTCGGTTTGCGATTTCTGCGCCAGCATATGCAGAAAAATGCCGAAGCGTTCGACGACGAAACCGAACGCCATCAGCGTCAGACTGGTACGGCCCCAAGCCAGCAGCGTGCGCTCGGCAGCGAAAAACGAGCGCGGATCCTTGGCATCAGACATCGGCGGAGGTTTTCGTCAGTTGCGCGAGCACGTAAGGCAGTATGCCGCCTTGCCGGTAATAATCGACTTCGATGGGCGTGTCGATGCGCAGCCGGACTGCAAACGTTTCCTTTGTCCCGTTCTGCCGGTGGATGACCAGTTGCACATCCTGCTGCGGCGTAATGCCGTTTTCCAGGCCCAGCAGGTCGAAGCTCTCGCTGCCGTCGAGCCGTAAGGTATCGGCGCCGACGCCGTCCTTGAACTGGCAGGCCAGCACGCCCATGCCGATCAGATTGGCGCGATGGATGCGCTCGAAACTTTTTGCAATCACCGCTTTGACGCCGAGCAGGCGCGTGCCTTTCGCCGCCCAGTCGCGAGACGAACCGGTGCCGTATTCCTCTCCAGCAAAAATCATCAGCGGCGTATGTTCGGCCTGATAGCGCATGGCGGCGTCGTAGATCGCCATTTCCTCGCCGTCGGGCTGATGCCGGGTGACGCCGCCTTCGCTGCCGGGCAGCATCCGGTTCTTGATCCGGACGTTGGCAAACGTGCCGCGCATCATGATTTCATGATTGCCGCGACGCGCTCCGTAACTGTTGAAATCGGCTTTGGCGACACCATGCTCGAGCAGAAACTTGCCCGCCGGTGTATCGGCCTTGATCGACCCGGCGGGACTGATATGATCGGTGGTGACCGAATCGCCGAATACGGCGAGCGCCCGCGCACCCTGGATCACGCCGCTGTCGCCGGGCGTGCCGTCGAAAAACGGCGGCTGCTGGATATAGGTGGACGCGCCGTCCCAGTCGTAGACGCTGCCAGCGGGTGCGTGTACATCGGCCCACAGCGGATAGGCTTCGTTAAAGTTGCTGTACAGCGCGCGATAAACCTGCGGTTGGGTCGCCGTATTCATGACTGCGGCGATTTCCTCCAGGCTGGGCCAGATATCTTTCAGATAGACGAGTCGGCCGTCTTTGCCCGTGCCCAGCGCTTCGTTGCGCAGATCGAGATTCATCGTTCCGGCCAGCGCATACGCCACAACCAGAGGCGGGCTCATGAGGAAGTTGGCCTTGACGTTCTGATGGACGCGGGCTTCGAAATTCCGGTTGCCGGACAAGACCGAAGCGGCGATCAGATCGTGTTCGACGATAGCCGATTCGATCGCGGCGGGCAACGGGCCGGAGTTGCCGATGCAGGTGGTGCAGCCGTAGCCGACCAGCGCGAAGCCGAGTTCGGCCAGCGCGTCGAGCAGACCGGCGGCTTTAAGGTATTCGGTGACGACGCGGGAACCCGGCCCCAGCGAGGTTTTGACGTGAGCCGGTACGGCGAGTCCGAGCGCTACCGCCTTTTTTGCCAGCAGCCCGGCCGCCAGCATGACGCTGGGGTTGGACGTGTTGGTGCAGGACGTAATCGCTGCAATCACGACATCGCCGTGACCTAAAGTACCGCTGCCGCAGTCGACCCGTTCGCTGAGAGCGGCGGGCGTTTTGCCGTAACCTCCGGCGCTGACGGGTTGGGCGAATAACTCGGCGAACCGGGTTTTGACCCGGTTCAGGTCGATGCGGTCTTGCGGCCGTCGCGGTCCGGCAACGGACGGCACTATCCCGCCCAGATCGAGTTCCAGCACGTCGGAGTAATCGCAGTCGCCGGTCTGCGGCATGCCGAACAGGCCTTGTGCCTTGAAGTAATTGCGGATGCGGGCGACTTGTTCGACGCTGCGGCCCGTCGCCGCGTAATAGTCGCAAGCGACTTCGTCGATGGGGAAAAATCCCATCGTCGCGCCGTATTCGGGCGCCATATTGGCGATGGTGGCGCGATCGGGCAATGACAAGGCGGCGGCTCCGGCGCCGAAAAATTCGACGAATTTGCCGACGACTTTGGCGCGCCTCAGCATTTCGGTTATCGTCAGCACCACGTCGGTGGCGGTTACTCCTTCGCGGATACGGCCCGTAAGGTTGACGCCGACCACGTCGGGGGTGAGGAAATAGACCGGCTGCCCGAGCATGCCGGCTTCCGCCTCGATGCCGCCTACGCCCCAGGCGACGATGCCGAGACCGTTGATCATGGTGGTATGGGAGTCGGTGCCTACCAGCGTATCGGGATAATAGACGCCGTTTTTAGCCATTACGCCCTGCGCCAGATATTCCAGATTGACCTGATGGACGATCCCTATGCCGGGAGGGATTACCTTGAACGTGTCGAATGCCTGCATGCCCCATTTTAAAAACTGGTAGCGTTCGCGATTGCGGCTGAATTCCAGTTCCATGTTGTGCTGCAGGGCGTCGGGCCGATTGAAGACGTCGACCTGGACCGAATGGTCGACGACCATGTCGACCGGGACCAGCGGCTCGATGAGCTCGGCTTTTTTGCCTGCTTTCGTCGCTGCCGTGCGCATGGCAGCAAGGTCGGCGAGCAACGGCACGCCGGTAAAATCCTGTAGCAGGACGCGGGCGACGATGAAAGGGATTTCCGCGCTGCGGTGTCCATTCGGCTGCCAGCCGGCAAGTTCGCGGATATGCTGTTCGGTGATTTTTTTACCGTCGTAATGACGCAATACGGATTCGAGTACGATACGGAGAGAGACCGGCAACCGCGAGATATTGCCCAGACCTGCGGATTCGAGCGCCGCCAGGGAGTACATTTGGCCGGACGTGCCGTCGCCTGCATCGAATTTAACGAGCGAATTATATAAATTATGTGGATTCATAGACCGGCGTCTAAATTATGGAATAAAGTGTGCCAATTTTACCGCAATTTTGGTCGGAATAAGAAAATGAGGCGGTAATTTCGTTATTACTGCCGTATCTTGCGGTATTTCAAAGCCGGTCAAGCTGTTCCTTGCTCAGAATGAAGACGAATTCGTCGCTGCCGCCAGTGTCGACCCAGGTAAACGGCAGTTCGGGAAATTCGGCTTCGAGCATTTCGCGGTTATGCCCGATTTCGGCGATGAGCAAGCCTTGGGGATACAGATGTTTGCCGGCATTT
>DAIETB010000167.1:0-3685 GCA_027345925.1 Sulfuriferula sp. | reverse complement strand
ATACGGATCGATCTTGACGCCGGGCGGCAAGGTGCCGTCGCTATTGATTCTGGCCACTTCCTTTTTGACGGCGGCGACAACCTGATTGGTTTGCATGGTACGGTTCATCACAACTATCGCCGTGACCACATCGTTTTCGCCATCCCTGCCGGCCTGACCGAGTCTCGGCGCGAAACCGACCTTGACTTCTGCCACATCCTTGACTAGCACCGGCGTCCCGTTCGATTGCGACAGCACGACATTACCGATGTCGTCCACGTTCCTGATCAACCCGACGCCGCGCACATTAACAGATTGCTGACCGAATTCGACCGTGCGGCCGCCGACATTAATATTCGCGTTACCCAGAGCAGCGAGCAACTGCGGCAAAGTGACATGATAGGCTTCGAGCTTGTTCAGATCGGCTTGCACATGATATTCCTTGGTCGTGGCGCCCCACGACACCACTTGAACGACGCCGGGCACTGTCAGCAAGCGGCGCTGCAATACCCAGTCCTGGAGGGTACGCAAATTGGTCAGACCGTAGTGCGGCGGTCCTTTTAACTGGTAGCGATAAATTTCTCCGACCAGGCTGGAAGCCTGGATTTGCGGCATTACTCCATTCGGCAAGGTGACGTTTTGCTGCAGGCTCAAGGCTGCCTGAGTATAGGCGAAATAGTAGTCGATACCGTATTTGAAGGTGACGCGGACAAACGACAAACCGTAAAACGAGGTCGAGCGTATGCTGTCTACGCCCGGCGTTGCCGCTAGGCCGACTTCCATCGGCACGGTATAATACCGCTCCATTTCTTCTGCCGAAAGACCGGGAGCTTGCGCGGTAATCTCGAGAATAACCGGAGCGGGATTGGGATATGCCTCGATATTCAGGCGATAAAAGGCGGCGATACCAGCGCCTACAAATACCAGCAGCGCCAACAATATAATTGGACGCCGCGTCAGCGCGAACGTAATGAGTCCTTTTAGCACTATGAGGCTCTTTCTGATAACAATGGATTTACGTAATACAAGATCATGCTATTTAGCTTCAAGACTGTAGGCATTACTGATGAATAGCGCGCCTTCCGTCGCGACCAGCTCACCCGGATTCAATCCGCTCAATATCTGGTTCTCGCCTTGCTGGCGCAGGCCTATTTTCACGATGCGGGGACTGAAATGCCGGCGGTCGCGAGTTACCCAAACTGTCATGGTTCCGTCGCCCTCGCGCACCACTCCATCGTAAGGTACGGCCGGTGAACGCATCGAAATACCGGTATGAACGGTAAAAGTCGCCAGCATTTGCGGCTGCAGCCGGTTTTTCGGATCGGCGACATCGATACGAATGGTGCCACGATGCGTATTCGGATCTACGGCCGACGAAATGTAGGTAATGCTGCCCTGATAAAGCCGGTCGGGATACGCCATCAGCCGGATATCCGCTTTTTGCCCCAGCCGCATCATGGGCATATTGCCTTCGGAAACATTGCCCAGGAGCCATTTGGTCGACAGATTCGACACCGCATAAGGCACCGGCGTGCTCCCCGGCTGCACCAGCGTACCCGGCGCGGCGTTTCTGGCGGTAACGACACCGGCAAGCGGGCTCAAGACCTGCATGTTCGCATCCAGGCGATGCAGATTGATTATCCTGTCGATTTGCGTCTCGGATTTGCCGAATATCCGCACTGCGTCACGGGCGGCTTTATAAGCTGCTTCGGCCGCCTGCTGGTCGGATACCGCCTGATCGTAATCTTTTTGCGCCAGACCCTGAGCTTCGTATAATTCCTTGCTGCGTGTTAATACCCGGGTAGTCAGTTTAAGCACGCCTGCGGTAGTCAGCAGCGTTGATTCGGCCTGCAGCAAGTCGGGACTGTCGATAGTAAACAGAGCCTGACCTCTCGCGACGGTATCGCCAGCCTTGGCGAATAACTTCGTGATCCGGCCGGGGTAAGGCGGCGATATCTGCACGGTTTTGTCTTCATCGAAATCCACCGTGCCGACCGCATCGCGATCTACCGTAAAGACATGTTGCTCAACCGGCGCTATGGTTATAAAGCGAAGCTGGGCGTTCGTCAGGGTAACGACATTGCGGTTTTGCGGTCGGATCTGCTGCACATTGTTCTGTGCGGGATCGGCAAATACCGGCAAGCTCGGAAGGCCGACGGCTCCAAGCAATATTCCGGCTGCGATCGCCCTTTTAAGCGCGAATGCCCTGGTACGTCTGAATCGCATGAAATCTCCCGTATATTGCGTCAATTTGCCAAATTACTTGCATTGCCGGAAGCAATGCACGCGCATTCTAACCGAAGCGGCACGACCAAAGCCTGTCAGCCGGATTACAAATTGGAAAGGTTGAGAAGTGTTTCCGGTAAGCGTTTGAATAATTGACGTATCGAGGCTGGCACGAATTCAAGAATTTACTGAGCGATAGTGGAAGCATCCGTTTGCGGCAGAACGATACGCGCCGTTAGCCCAGTCGTTGCAGTATCGAGTATCAATTTTCCGCCATGCAGCGTTGCGATAGCGGAAACGATGGACAGACCGAGACCGTTTCCGGGCAAGCTACGGCTTTGATCGACGCGATAAAAGCGCTGGGTTACCCTGGATAATTCTGCTGGGGGGATGCCGGTGCCGTTGTCGCTGACTTCCAGAACCGCGAGACTCGAACTCGAATAAGCCCGAACTTCAACGAGCGATCCCTTGCCTGCATATTTGATTGCATTATCGATCAGACTTGCCAGAGCGCTTCCGAGCAGATTACGGTCGCCGGTTGCCAGCACCGGCAATTGATAATGCGCCCGTAATTGCACCGATTGTTCGTCGGCCGTTGCATCGTAGAGTTCAACCATGTCGCGAACGACCCGGTTAAGATCGACCATTTCGAACGAGCCGGTACGCATGCCCGACTCCGCCTCGGCGATCTGCAATAACTTTTCGAAAATCCGCATTAATTCATCGATATCCGCAATCGCCGAATAGGCGGTATCGGCAAGCACATCCAATGTCATATTACGACTGACAGCATCGTCAAGTTTGCTTCGTATCCGGCCCAGCGGTGTCCGTAAATCATGCGCAATCGCATTCGATACGTGGCGTACGCCTTCCATCAATTGCTCGATCCGGTCCAGCATGCGATTGATATCCATGTTCAGCAGGCCAAACTCGTCTTTACTCAGAACGGGAATACGCTGAGTCAGGTCGCCGGCTTCGATTTCCATGGCGGTGCGCCGGATATCGCCGATCCGGCGCCCGATCTGATAGCGAAAGAAAATGGCTCCCCCCAGTACGAGCAATATCGACAGGACCGCTCCAGACGCCAAAGAACGCCAGACCAGATGACCGATCAGTTCCTGCAAAGCCAGATCCCGGCCGACCATCAGCTTGCCGCCGTTAGGCAGTTGGCGGATCATGAGCCGGGCCAGCGACGGATTGCCGTTACGGATAACTTTGGTAGTGATCAGCCGGCCTGCCGGCGCGGCCTCGTCGGGCCACGCTTCGAGATTGCCCGCAATCCGCCGTCCGCTGGCCGATAACAGCAGAAAAATCTCGGTATCGCTATTGATACTGTCGGTCAATTGACGGGTGATTTCCAGCGAAAGATCGCTCAAGGGACGCGAACCGTAGACTTTCATCTCATGATTTGCAATCGATACGATGTTGCTATCGATGCTTTGTTGCAATACGCCTATCGTCCCGAAATAAAATACGACCG
>DAIETB010000164.1:0-4352 GCA_027345925.1 Sulfuriferula sp. | reverse complement strand
GTACGGATTTCCTGATATCCATGATCACGGAACTGCTCACGCATATACTGCTCGATCTGCTGCCAGATCACCCAACCGCTGGGGTGCCAGAACACCATGCCAGGCGCTTCATCCTGCATGTGAAACAGGCTGAGCTGCTTTGCCAGCTTGCGGTGATCGCGTTTATCGGCTTCTTCCAGTCGATGCAGATAGGCATCGAGATCTTCTTTTTTCGCCCACGCCGTACCGTAAATGCGTTGCAACATTTCATTCCGGTGGTCGCCGCGCCAGTAAGCGCCGGCCAGCTTCATCAATTTGAAATGCTTGAGCTTACCGGTCGAGGGTACGTGGGGGCCACGACACAGATCCGTAAAGGCACCTTCGCTGTAGAGCGATACCGCTTCTCCGGCCGGAATCGATGCGACCAATTCGGCTTTGTAATGTTCGCCCAGGCCGGTAAAATAAGTGATGGCTTCATCACGCGGCAATACCTGACGGGTGACAGCGATATCCTGCTTCGCCAGTTCGGCCATCTTCTTTTCGATCGCGAGCAGATCGTCCGGCGTGAACGGCCGCTTGTAGGCAAAATCGTAATAAAAACCGTCCGCGATGACCGGACCTATCGTCACTTGCGCCTCGGGATAGAGCGATTTCACGGCAAAAGCCAGTAAATGCGCGGTCGAATGACGAATTACGTCCAGTCCTTCCGCATCCTTATCGGTTACTATCGCTACCTGCGCATCGGATTCGAGCAGATAGCCGGTATCGACCAGTTTGCCGTTCACCCGGCCGGCCAGAGCTGCCTTCGCCAGCCCCGTACCGATTGATGCCGCGAGCTGGGCGATAGTTACCGGTTGCGCAAACTCCCGAACCGATCCGTCCGGCAAAGTGATATGTAACATGATTTCTCCGTTTTGAAATAAAAAAGCGCGGACTCAGCCGCGCTTTTTGTTTAATTCCAGCTAAAGAGCTTCAACAGCTCAATGAGCAAACCTACTCAAAGGATACGCACGACATTGTAAGGCATTGATTCAAACAAGTTCGCGGTGTCATAACGCTACCTTTCCATCCTGCTCACATTATCGTTATCCGTTGGTAGGCGCGATTGGACTCGAACCAACGACCCCCACCATGTCAAGGTGGTGCTCTAACCAGCTGAGCTACGCGCCTAAAGAAGCGGCATTATAAACGAGTTATCTTCCGGCATCAAGGCAAACCGAACGCCTTTCGAAATCTGCCTGATTATTGTTAGCGAAGCTGCTTTTATTTATTGCGCTAATAATTCGCGTACCAACCGGAAGCCCATGTTTACATCAAGTTCGTCCCGCAGTCTCGACCAGCGCGATGCGCTTCGAGAAGCCACCGCGGGATCGAACCAGGAACCGCCCTTGATAACAATGCGTTCGTTTTTACCCCGCGCAGGGACATAATGCCCGTCACGCGAAGTCGAATGATGGTTGGGTTTCCAGGGGGTAGACGTAAGCTCCCAGACATTGCCGTGGACGTCGTGCAACCCCCATAAATTCGGCGCTTTGGTACCGACCTCCATCGCCCAGCGCAAAGCCGAACATTGCGGAATGAACGACCACAGATTCTTTTTTTTACTCGGCATGGGGAAAATGGGTTTAAACAATACTTCCCTACAACTAGCCATATCGCCGAAATGAAACGCCGTACTGGACCCGGCTCTGGCTGCGTATTCCCATTCCGCTTCCGTCGGCAGACGGTAATGTTGACCGGTTTCGCTATTGAGCCAGGTAATGTATTTTTCGACGTCTGCCATGCGTACGTTGACTATAGGCTGCCGACCGGTCGGCCATATAAGCTCGCGTCCGGGACGAAATCCGGTCGCGTGCGCAAATGCTTCCCATTGCTCGGCGGTAATGGTAAAACGACCGATAGCAAAAGACCGGGCGATCTGTACATGACATTGCGGCGCCTCAGTCGGATCGTGACCGATCTCGTCCACAGCCGAGCCGATTTCAAACCAACCGGGCGGGATTACCGCCATCTCCGGTCCCTTATCTCCGCTGGCATATAACGTATCGCTAAAATAGACCGAATATCCCGCAGCCTGGGCAGCATTTTGTTGCGCGGCGCGCAAAACGCCCACATCACCGAGATGCGCATCCTTCCTTGACGACTCCTGTTCATCTGCCTGCAGTATCGAATTCATATGCATACCTCACGCAACCGAAATATTCTTGCAATGCGGCTAACCGCGACAACAATTTCTGCCGCAACCATCCATCATGCCTGATACCGACTTACACCCGCCATGATTTCAGCCTTTGCTTCTTCAACATCTGTCCAGTTTTCGACCTTAACCCACTTACCCGGTTCCAAATCCTTGTAATGCTCGAAAAAATGAGCAATCTGCGCCAGAATCAACGTAGGCAGATCCTGCACGGATTTAACCGATTTATACATGGAGCTTAATTTTTCCACCGGCACCGCAACCAGTTTCGCATCGAAACCGGCTTCATCGCTCATCCGCAACATGCCCAGCGTGCGGCAGCGAACCACGACGCCCGGCATCAGCGGAAACGGCGTTATAACCAAAACATCGACAGGATCACCATCTTCGGACAGTGTTTGCGGAATATAGCCGTAATTGCACGGATAATGCATCGCCGTAGACATGAACCGGTCTACGAAAATAGCGCCGCTGTCTTTATCCACCTCATACTTGATCGGCGCGCCATTCATCGGAATCTCTATCACCACGTTAAAATCGTTGGGTAAATCCTTGCCAGCCGGTACCTGATTCAAACTCATATATTGCCTTTAATAACGATCGAAAATCAAATTATAACCCAGACAAACGCCGATAGGACGAGGCTTTAAGCAATATCGCCGTCGATATAAAACCATTTCCCGTCCTCCAGCACAAAGCGGCTCAATTCGTGCAAACGATAAGCCCTTCCCGAGATTTTCTGCCGCGCCACAAATTCCACGGTGGCATGATGAGCATCCTGCATCGCCGAATGCAGCACGTTTAAACCAAGCCATTTCGGCACTGGGGATTCCTGTGCCAGCCCCAAAGATTGCGGACGCGTGTCCGGATGCCAGGTCGACAACAAATACGCCTCATCCCGCCACGTAAACGCTGTATAACGCGAACGCATCAATGCTTCGGCGGTTGGCGCGGGTTCGCCGGACAGGTAGCGGCCGCAACAGGTAATCATCATCTGGTTTGAACCGCAAGGACAGAGCATCAAATTACCTATTCAAACAAATAGAGCAGGTCTTTTTACTGGCGGAACAAAAGCAGTTACATAAAATTATTTGATAGCAGACGTTAGCACGCAAAATGCAATCCTCTTCGTTCGCATCGACATGAAATTTTAAATATGCATCTGTTTAAGTGTTACAAAAGACTTTGCCTGAACAACAATACCGATTAATTTTATCAGATCAAAACGAATCGCTCGCGCAAACCCTTGAGAACGCTGATCTCACCCCTGACCCGGAAATACGCACCTTCACTATCCGCACGTTCATCCAGCACCTGGCAGTTCGTGTAGATTTCGCTGCGCAACTGTTGTGCTGACCAGGGAAGAAAAAATTCCTCTTCAACAAGGTCCTGCTGAAAGAAATCGACGATCGCCCTGCGCAGCTTCGCGACATCGTCCGGGCGACGCGCACTCATCACGATACAGGAGGGATACTTCGCGCTCAATGCCGCTACGCATTCCGCCTGCGCAGCGCTGTCTCCGACGTGATCTATCTTGTTAAAGATACGGATGCGCGGGATATCCTGCGCATCGATCTCGGCGAGAACTTCGTTGGTGACTTCGATCTGACGTTCGAATCCGGGATCGCTCGCATCGATGACGTGCAGCAGCAGCGAGGCATCCAGGGCTTCGTCGAGCGTCGATTTGAACGATGCGACTAAACCGTGCGGCAGGTTTTTAATGAATCCGACGGTGTCGCTGACCAGCACGCGCGGCACGCTTTCGGGATGCAATGCGCGCACCGTAGTGTCGAGAGTGGCAAACAGTTTATTGGCCACCAGTACCTCGCTGCCTGTAAGCGCTCGCATCAAGGTGGATTTGCCTGCGTTGGTGTAACCGACGAGCGCTACGGAAGCCTGGTTCCGGCGCTCCTGCCGGCGGGCGCGCTGCGTCTTGCGATCAGCGTCCATCGCGACGATTCCCAGTTGCAGCTCTGCAATCCGGTCGCGAATCTTGCGCCGGTCCAGCTCGGTATGCGACACGCCGGCGCCCCGGCCGCCAACTCCGCTACGTTGCCGCCCTTGCGGCCCCGCCAGCTTCGCCATTTCGCGCAAACGGGGGGCCATGTATCCGAGACGCGCAATCTCTACCTGCGCGCGAGCGGCGGGAGAGCGCGCATTGCGATGAAAAATCTCA
>DAIETB010000160.1:0-4547 GCA_027345925.1 Sulfuriferula sp. | reverse complement strand
CGGCAATCATGGCGACAACGGCATACGCGCCCTGACAGCGGCGGTGCACGCCGCTTACCGCTTTAAAAATCCGCTCCACACTCAACTGGGGCGCATTGCCTACCGCAACGAGTTCGTGAGCCAGCACATTGAGCAGCACTTCCGAATCCGAACTGGTGTTGACATGGCGCAGGTCCAGCCTGAACAGGTCTTGCTTGAGCTGGTCGGTATTGTTAAATTGCCGTTATGCGCCAGAACGATACCGAAGGGCGAATTCACATAAAATGGTTGCGCTTCAGCTCTTTCCGCCGGATTTCCGGCAGTCGGATAACGTACATGACCGATGCCTGAATTGCCTAGCAGGTTGCGCATATCGCGGGTTCTGAACACATCGCGCACCAGACCGTTGTCCTTGTGCATATGAAAAGCGTTACCTTCAGCAGTAACTATGCCTGCGGCATCCTGGCCGCGATGCTGCAGTACCAGCAATCCGTCGTAGAGCAACTGATTGACCGGGGTATGAGAAACAATGCCAATTATGCCGCACATAAATTATGACCCTAAAACTGTAGATGTTTCACGAAATCGTCCGGCAACCAGGGCTCAACCATAGTTGCCAACCTGACCAAATAAGGCGTAAACAGGGATTGCCGCCATATCGGCGAACGGGGCAACGTAGTAAAACCCGCCAGCAAAACCAGTATCATTACGATAGCCATACCGCGCAGGCTACCGAATACCAACCCGAGCAGACTATCCCCCAGCCCTAACCCCAGCGCCTTGATAGAAGCCGACAATAGCAGACTTATGAGCACTGCCAGCACCATGACCAGAATAAAAACCATAACGAACCCGACGGCATGCCGCAATGCCGGGTTCTCCAGTTGGGACGGCACCCAGCGGGTGGCCGACTCAGCAAACATTTTAGCCGCCAGATACGCCGCAACCCACGCCAGCAGGGATAGCAATTCCCTGACCGCCCCTCGCACCAGGCCCAACAATGACGACACGGCAACGATACCGATTACGCAATAATCCAGCGGCGTCATATCCGGGCCTTAATGCGACAGCGGAACAATCTGCGCCTGTATCCCTGCCATACTTATTTTAGCCAGGGTTTTGTCGGCCACCTCATAACTGGAAAAAGGACCGGCTCTGACGCGAGTGGAACCGCTCGGTAGAATTTCGGTATATGTAGCTACGCCTGCCTTTTTTAATCGATCGCATAATTGCCTGACATTTGCCGCACTGCTGAACGCACCCAATTGGACGACGTAACGGGTATGATCGTTAGCAACCTTGGTAAGGGACGCCGGTTTCGCTTCAGCCGGCGTTTTGGCGGTATGACCGGCGACAGGAGGGGCAGCCGTATGTATCGATTTTGGCTTATCGGCAGTATGGATGTTTTTTTTGGTATCAGCGCTATCTTCGGATTTTTTATGATCGGCCGCGTCAAGATGCACGGCTTTAACGGCAGCGCGATGTGCAATCGGCGGCGTAGCGGGTTGAACCGGCACAAGCGGCGCGGCAAGCGGAACGGCATTTTTAGGTAGCGGGGCAACGAGCGGCAGTTTTTCGGCAGGAACGGCAGCAGTCTGCACCGGTGGCTTTACTGATGGCGCCTTGGTTTCAGGCATATCGATCACGACATCCGAATTCAGCGGGCGCGGAGATTTGTCCAGCAACAAGGGCAGGATGATCGCTGTTGCGATCAATAATACTACCGCGCCTATCAAGCGTTGCCGGGCACGCGTTTTTAACCGCATTCGTTCTTCTGTAGTGACTTGAATGGCCATGCATGGGCTTTCGGATTAGTCGGCTATCAATCTCAATACTGCAGCGACAGTATAGAAAGAACCAAATACGCATATTCTATCATTTTCCGACGCTTGTTCACAGGCCGAATTCCAGGCTTGCTCGACACTATCGAGCAGTTGTATCCGGTTTGCGCCGGAAGCTTCAAGTATGGCGTGCATTTGAGCGGCCGATGCGCCTCGGCTTTCGTTTAATCCGGCCGCCAGCCAGATGTCGATTTCTTTGGACATGGCAGCCACAACGCTCGCAATATCCTTGTCTGCAAGCATCGCAAATACGGCATAAGTCTTGCCGGTAACGGGCATACGCGCAAGATTTTCCGCCAGCGAGGCAGCTCCGTGCGGATTATGCGCCACATCGATTATCCGTAACGGAAGACCGGGCAATACCTGAAACCGCCCTGGGATGATAGCGCTTTGCAGACCGAGACGCAGCGCCTGTTCAGGCACCGGCAAGCGCTGTTGCAATAACTCCAGCGCAGCAATTGCGGCGGCCGCATTATTCAGCTGGTAATTACCTTGCATGGCAGGCAACGGCAAGTTGGCGTAACGCTGTTCCCCGATAAAATCCCATGCCGTCGAGCGTACCTCGTAACGATAGGCATCGCCGACCGCACGCCAGTCTGCGCCGACGGCTTGCGCATGAGAACGCAGCGACTGGGGGGGCGATGCATCGGCGCATATCGCCGGCCGTCCCGAGCGGAAAATACCGGCTTTTTCCCGCCCTATCTGTTCCCGAGTAGTGCCTAAATAATCGGTATGATCGATATCGATGCCGGTAACGACGGCGCAGTCGGTATCGAATACATTCACCGCGTCCAGGCGGCCGCCCAAACCTACTTCAAGAATTGCCACATCGACAGCGGCCTGTTCGAACAGACGCATGGCGGCCAGAGTGCCGAATTCGAAATAGGTTAACGACGTCTCGCCCCGCGCCGCCTCAATTTCGGCAAACGCCGCAATTAGCGCAGCATCGCCGACCATGGTCCGGTTGATGCGTATGCGTTCGTTATAACGCAATAAATGCGGCGACGTATACAATCCGACCCGGTATCCCGCCTCGACCAGCATCGCTTCCAGATAAGCGCAGGTCGACCCTTTACCGTTCGTGCCCCCTACCGTAACGATAGCCATCGGCATCGCGGTAAAAAGCCGCGCCGCCACGACAGCGACGCGCTCCAGTCCCATATCGATCGTTTTGCCGTGCAGGGACTCCAGATAAACCAGCCATTCGGACAGACTCATCACGCGGCGGCGGGAATCCGCAACATCATCGTCAGTAGATTAGCCAGCCGTTCGCGCATCGCGCGGCGATCGATAATCAAATCCACGGCGCCGTGTTCCTGCAGAAATTCCGAGCGCTGAAAACCCTCCGGTAGCGTTTCGCGTACCGTCTGCTCGATCACGCGCGGACCGGCAAAACCGATCAGCGCGCGCGGTTCGGCGACGATTACGTCGCCCAGCATGGCAAAACTCGCCGACACTCCGCCCATGGTCGGATCGGTCAGCACCGAGATGAAAGGCAGTTTTGCCTCCGCCAGCCGCGTCAAAGCGGCGCTGGTTTTGGCCATCTGCATCAAAGAAAACAAACCTTCCTGCATCCTCGCGCCGCCGCTTGCGGCAAAACAGACGAACGGCAGGTTGTCGCGCAGACAGACATCCACGGCACGAACAAACCGCTCTCCGACTACCGCTCCCATGGAACCGCCCATAAATTTGAACTCGAATGCGGCAACGACTATCGGAATAGTACGGACTTTCCCTTTCATCACCAGCAAAGCATCGCTTTCAGAGGTGGTGCGCTGCGCTTCGAGCAAACGTTCGTTGTATCGCCGGGTGTCCTTGAATCTTAACGTATCGACCGGCCTGACCGTGCCGCCGATCTCTTCGCGCTCGCCTTCGTCCAGAAACATATTAAGGCGGGCGCGGGCGCAGATGCGGTGATGATGCCCGCATTTTGGGCAGACTTCGAGATTGCGCTGCAGATCAACGCAATAAAGTACGGTTTCGCACGACTGACATTTGTTCCAGAGTCCTTCCGGCATTACTTTCTTGGGATCTTCCGCCAGCCGCCGATTGACTTTTGGACGCAATATTTTTTGAAACCAGCTCATGGCATTTCCTTCTTGTAATCCCGACGGGCAGCGTCCATAGCGAAACGCACCTCCGTCACAAAAGCAGATAAATTGGCGAGCACCCGATCGCGAGGGGCGGTTTCGATCTCTTCCACCAGCCGGCTGCCTATGATCACCGCATCGGCGAATCGCGCAATCGCAGCGGCCGTTGCGGCATCGCGTACGCCGAAGCCGACTCCTACCGGCACGTCGCCGCACGATCGTACCAGCGCGACGCGTTGCGCCACTTCCGCCAGATCCAGACTCGCCGATCCGGTTACGCCTTTGAGCGAAACGTAATAAACAAAGCCGCTGGCCTGTTGCACAATCTGCCGCATCCGGGCTTCCGGCGTAGTCGGCGAGAGCAGGAATATCCTGTCGATGGCCGCCGCCGTCATATCGTCCGCAATGCTTTCTTCGGGCGGCAAATCGACCAGCAATACGCCGTCCACGCCTGCGGCCGCAGCGGCTTGAGCGAAAATCGCATAACCCATGCGCTCGACCGGGTTTGCGTAACCCATCAGCACCACTGGCGTAGTCATATTGCTGACGCGAAACTCCGATACGATGGTCAGGACATTGCTTAAACCCAGCCCCTGTTTCAATGCCCGTTCCGAAGCCCTCTGTATCGCCGGGCCGT